>CAMDHL010000059.1 GCA_945898105.1 Comamonas sp. lk
CTTCCCTTTAGGAATTTGGAGCGGGAAAAGAGTCTCGAACTCTCGACCTCAACCTTGGCAAGGTTGCGCTCTACCAACTGAGCTATTCCCGCAATTCGTCTCGAATTATAGCGCGCAAATTTCAATTTCTTGACCGCGCGATCACACAATCGGCCAACTTTCCCCCACTTAATGCTTTAAGGGCTCCGTGGGAACCGGATCAGCCACTACCGATGCACTTGCCACCGGCAAGGCTTGCACGGGTTCGTCGTCGGCCAGGGGTATCGGTTGCGAGACCAGCGCCAACTCCAGAACCTGATCAATCCATCGAACAGGAACAATCTGTAGCCCACTCTTGACGTTGTCAGGAATTTCCTGCAAATCCTTGGCATTTGCCTCTGGTATGAGAACCAACTTGATACCACCGCGCAAGGCAGCCAAGAGTTTTTCCTTGAGGCCACCGATTTCTGTGATTTCGCCACGCAGGGTAATTTCGCCCGTCATCGCAACATCCCCGCGTACAGCGATCCCCGTTAAGGCCGACACAAATGCCGTGGCCATGGCCGCACCGGCGCTGGGCCCGTCTTTAGGCGTAGCCCCATCAGGCACGTGAATATGTAAGTCTTTCTTCTCGAAAGCTTCGTCTTTGATGCCTAGACGCCGAGCCCTGCTGCGAACCACGGTGCGAGCCGCCTCGACCGATTCCTTCATCACGTCACCAAGCGACCCTGTGCGGGTAATCAAACCTTTACCGGGTACCAATGCCGCTTCAATGGTGAGCAAGTCACCACCCACTTCGGTGTAGGCAAGGCCGGCCACCTGCCCGACCTGATTTTGGTCTTCGGCGCGGCCATAGGTGTACTTGCGCACACCAAGGTAATCATTAAGGTTGTCCGCGTTCACCAACACCTGCGGTGTTAGCTTCTTTAGCAGCAGTGCTTTGACCACCTTACGGCAAATTTTGGATAGTTCGCGCTCTAGCGAGCGTACCCCCGCCTCCCGAGTGTAGTAACGCACGATATCGCGGATGGCGTCTTCGGCTATTGCTAATTCCGTTTCCTTGAGGCCATTGTTCTTCATTTGCTTGGGCAGCAAATACGTCATGGCGATACTGGCTTTTTCGTCTTCGGTGTAACCCGAGAGGCGGATCACTTCCATGCGGTCCAAAAGCGCTGGTGGAATCTTCATAGAGTTAGACGTCGCTACAAACATCACGTCGCTCAAGTCGTAGTCCACTTCCACATAGTGGTCGCCAAACTTGTGGTTTTGCTCCGGGTCAAGCACTTCCAATAGCGCGCTACTCGGATCGCCGCGAAAATCGGTACCCAACTTGTCAATTTCATCCAACAAAAACAAAGGGTTGCGTGTTCCGACTTTGGTCAAACTCTGCAAAACTTTTCCAGGCATAGCGCCAATATAGGTACGCCGGTGGCCCCTGATTTCAGCTTCGTCGCGCATACCTCCTAATGCCATGCGCACATACTTGCGACCAGTGGCTTTGGCAATAGATTGACCGAGCGATGTTTTGCCAACGCCGGGAGGGCCGACCAGGCAGAGAATCGGCGCCTTGACTTTGTCCACCCGCTGCTGGACCGCGAGGTACTCCAAAATACGATCTTTAACCTTGTCCAGGCCATAGTGGTCTTCGTTTAGGACTTTTTCTGCATTACCCAGGTCATGCTTGATTTTGGTCTTGGTCGCCCAGGGCAAACCGACCAGCACGTCAATGTAATTGCGCACCACAGTGGCTTCGGCCGACATGGGTGACATGAGACGCAGCTTTTTGAGTTCGCTCTCGACCTTTTTCAAAGCCTCTTTAGGCATGCGGGCGGCTTTTATCTTTTTCTCAATTTCCTCTATGTCCGCGCCGTCCTCGCCATCGCCTAATTCTTTCTGAATGGCTTTAACCTGCTCATTCAAATAAAAATCGCGTTGGTTCTTCTCCATCTGCCGCTTCACCCGACCACGGATTTTTTTCTCGACATTCAGGATATCAACTTCGCGCTCGATCTGTTCGAACAAATTCTCCAAACGTGTTTTGACCACCGGTAGGGCCAGCACCGCCTGCTTGTTCTCCAACTTCAAAGGCATGTGCGCCGCGATAGTGTCGGCCAAGCGACCCGGATCGTCGATGCTGGCGATAGAGGTCAAGATCTCTGGCGGAATTTTTTTGTTAAGTTTGACGTAGTGGTCGAACTGTTGCATTACCGCGCGGCGCAGGGCCTCGACCTCGCTCGCCAGCACATCGGCATCAGCGCCAGCAGTCGGTGGCTCCAGGGGTGTCACATTGGCGGTGAAATGCGATTCACCATCTTCGATTCGGTTCACCTTGGCGCGCTGATGCCCCTCTACCAAGACTTTCACCGTGCCATCGGGCAGTTTGAGCATCTGCAAAATGGTCGAAACACAACCCATGTCGAACATGTCAGAAACCAAAGGCTCGTCTTTAGCTGCAGTTTTTTGCGCCACCAACATGATGCGCCGTTCTGCTTCCATCGCTGCTTCTAGAGCTTTGATACTTTTAGGTCTGCCGACAAAAAGCGGAATAACCATGTGGGGGAATACCACGACATCGCGCAAGGGCAACATCGGCAAATCCACCGGAAGGGCATCTAAGGGTGTGTAACCGGACATAAAAATCCTTTTCTATTCGCTGGATATGGTCTGGTTTACGAAATTTTCAAGACTTTAGCTTGGCAAATTCGCCTTCAATCGGCCTTGGTGCGAAGAAAAAATCAATCCGAGGGCAAAGTGGCAGCGTCGGCTCACGCCTTCTTGGCCAACTCACGGTAAACCAACAACGGAGGATGGTTGTCCTCAATGGTGGAGACATCGACGACAACTTTTTCCACCTCACTGGTGTCGGGCAGTTCATACATCGTATTTATAAGTGACTGCTCCAAGATGGAGCGCAATCCACGCGCACCGGTCTTTCGGGCTAATGCGCGCTTAGCGATGGCGCGTAAGGCCTCAGGCCGTATCTCAAGCTCGGCGCCCTCCATGCTGATGAGCTTGGCGTATTGCTTAACCAGGGCATTTTTAGGCTCGGTCAATATTTGTACCATTGCGTCTTCCGTCAGCTCGGCCAAGGTCGCTACCACCGGCATACGGCCCACGAGCTCAGGGATAAGACCAAATTTGATCAGGTCCTCCGGCTCCACGTCCTTGAAAACTTCCGTCAGGCTGCGCTCGGCCTTGCTCATTACGGTTGCACTAAACCCAATACCAGAGGACTTGGTGCGGTTTTCAATCACTTTTTCAAGACCTGCAAATGCTCCGCCACAAATGAACAAAATGTTGGTGGTGTCGATCTGTACGAAGTCTTGATTAGGGTGCTTACGCCCGCCCTGCGGCGGAACGCTGGCCATCGTCCCTTCAATTAATTTGAGCAACGCCTGCTGAACACCCTCACCAGACACATCGCGGGTAATTGAAGGGTTGTCCGATTTACGCGAAATTTTGTCGATTTCATCGATATACACGATGCCGCGCTGAGCGCGCTCTACGTCATAGTTACAACTTTGCAAAAGCTTGAGCACGATGTTTTCGACATCCTCACCTACGTAGCCAGCTTCCGTCAGGGTCGTCGCATCCGCCATCACGAACGGTACATCAAGCATCCGAGCTAGCGTCTGAGCCAACAGCGTCTTACCCGAACCCGTTGGACCGATCAATAATATATTGCTTTTGCTCAGCTCCACCTCGTCTTTTTTAGACTGTTCCTTATGCCGCAAACGCTTGTAGTGGTTATAGACCGCCACTGACAAAGTACGCTTGGCAGGCTCCTGCCCAATAACGTAATTGTCCAGATTCGCTTTGATCTCGGAGGGTGTGGGCAGGCCCCCGCGTCCGCTAGTTACCGAAGAAACGGCAGGCAGCTCGTCGCGGATGATCTCATTACATAAGTCGATGCATTCGTCACAGACAAAAACTGAAGGCCCCGCAATCAGCTTCTTGACTTCGTGCTGGCTCTTGCCGCAGAACGAGCAGTACAGGTTTTTCTCGCTGGAAGCGCCTTTTTTTTCGGCCATGTGAGTTTTTTGCTCTTAAGTGATGAATCCCAATGATACCCAAATAAAAACGGCGTCCTGCAAGAGGCAGGGCGCCGTTTAGCAAGGCTGCGCCTAAGGGGTGTTTAGGGGCGTTTAGCAATCACCTGGTCAACCAGGCCATAGTCCTTGGCCTCGTCGGCAGACAAATAATAATCGCGCTCGGTGTCCCGGGCGATTTTTTCCAGCGGCTGGCCGGTCCGTTCGGCCAGGATTTTGTTGAGCTGCTCGCGCGTCTTGAGAATTTCCCGCGCGTGGATTTCGATCTCGGTGGCCTGGCCCTGCGTACCCCCCAAAGGCTGGTGGATCATGACCTTGGAATTGGGCAGGGAAAAGCGCTTGCCCTTTGCACCAGCCGCCAGCAAAAATGCACCCATACTCGCCGCCATGCCTATGCATAAAGTGGAAACGTCGGGCTTAATGAAATTCATGGTGTCAAAGATTGCCATGCCCGCACTCACCGAGCCGCCCGGGGAGTTGATGTAAAAGGAAATATCCTTGTCCGGGTTTTCGCTTTCCAAAAACAACAACTGAGCGACCACCAAATTGGCGGTCTGGTCATTCACCGTGCCGACCAGAAAAATAACCCGCTCTTTGAGCAAGCGGGAATAAATGTCATAGGAGCGCTCGCCCCGGCCTGATTGCTCAATGACCATGGGCACCATGCCCAAACCTCGGGTGGGTGCGCTGCCTGGCAATTCGAAATTCATAAAGCTTCCCTTACTTAGTGGGATCCGGCATCGCCCAAGGGCAAACCGAATCATTCAATCAATTCTGCCCCATTAACTCATCAAAGGAGATGGCCTTTTCGGTAACCTTTACTTTGGCGAGGACAAACTCCGTCACGTTGTTCTCGATCACGACCGACTCAACCTCACTCATTCGATTTTGGTCTCCGTAGTACCAGCGCACCACCTCGGCTGGATTCTCGTAACTACCGGCCAGCTCTTCTACGTGCTGCTTGATCTGCGCAGGCGTTGCTTGCAGGCTATTGGAACGCACAAGCTCACCCACTACCAAGCCCAGTCGCACGCGGCGTTCCGCCTGCGCCGTAAACAACTCTTCCGGAATAGGCGCGTTTTCTGCGTCCTTGATACCACGTTGCTTGAGGTTGGCGCGCGCATCAGCGACTAGGCGCTCAATCTCCGATTTGACGCTGGCCTTCGGCAGATCCAGTTCCGACTTGGCAACCAAGGCCTCCATCACGCCTTGCTTGTTGCGCGAAAGCAGGCGGGACTTGACTTCGCGTTGCAAGTTTTTGCTGATGTCTTCTCGCAAGGCGGTAACCGTACCATCGGCGATGCCCAGACTGCGGGCTAGCGCGTCGTCCACCTCGGGCAAGTGCGCTGCCTCCAGCTTTTTGACCGTAACCATGAAATCTGCCGTCTTGCCTGCCGCATCTTTGCCGTGGTAGTCCTCAGGGAAGGCCAGCGGGAAAGTCTTGCTCTCACCCAATTTCATGCCACGAGTGGCTTCTTCAAATTCTTTGAGCATTTGGCCGTCACCCAAAATGAACTGGAAATCCTCGGCCTTGCCACCTTCAAACAGCTCGCCGTCGATCTTGCCTTCAAAGTCCACCGTCGCGCGATCGCCATCCTGGGCGGCTGCGTCCTGCGCGCGCTGGTTAAAGGTACGGCGCTGTTTACGCAAAATATCGATAGTCTTGTCTATCGCCGCATCGGTCACTTCGGCGTTGACTTTTTCCACCTCAGCGCTGGACAAATCACCGATTTTTACTTCCGGAAAGACTTCGAACACCGCATCAAAGGCCATGGCGCCTTCCACGGCCTCAGCGGCCTCACTGATACGCGGTTGCCCGGCTACGCGCAGCTTGGCTTCGCTCGCTGCCTCGGCAAAAGCCTGGCCCACTTTGTCGTTCATGACTTCGTAATGCACCGAGTAGCCATAGCGCTGCGTCACCACATTCATGGGCACCTTGCCGGGACGGAAACCGTCCATCTTGACGGTGCGGGCCAGCTTACGCAGGCGCGCTTGGACCTCGTTTTGAACTGCGTCCACTGGGAGCTTCAGGGTGATTTTGCGCTCCAACTTTTCCAAAGTTTCAACTACTACCGTCATGACAGGTGCTCCAAATAAAAATTCAAGGCCGGACGTGCCGCCGCTCGCGGTCACAGCACTGGCCGCACAGGGGACTCACAGTACCTTTTGGGTGGTGCGCGGGGGGGGACTCGAACCCCCACAGTATTGCTACCGTCAGGACCTAAACCTGGTGCGTCTACCAATTTCGCCACCCGCGCAAAAAAATTCAGCAACCCGCCGCTCCCTGCGCAGCACCTTAAATGTGCTCGCCGGCCCGGCCGATCGCTGGAAATCGGTTAGCCGGTCATTTTAGCCTGCACGCCCGCCGGCTCGCGCCGCACCCTAAACCACGCGGCATACATGGCGGGCAAAGCCAGCAAAGTCAAGGCCGTCGCGACAATGAGGCCGCCCATGATGGCAACCGCCATTGGGCCCCAGAAAACGGAGCGCGACAGGGGAATCATGGCCAGCACTGCCGCGGCCGCCGTGAGTACGATAGGCCGCAATCGGCGCACCGCAGACTCGACGATGGCATCCCAGGCCGGGACGCCATTGGCACGGTCCTGCTCGATCTGGTCAATCAAGATCACCGAGTTACGCTGAATCATGCCCATAAGGGCAATAACGCCCAGCAAAGCGACAAAACCGAAGGGTCGCCCGAAACTCAGCAATGCTGCGGCCACGCCCGCAATGCCCAGGGGACCGGTGAGGAACACCAATAAAGAGCGGCTGAAGCTTTGCAGCTGCAGCATCAGCAAAGTGAAGGTGATGAACAGCATGATTGGAATGCCCGCCGCGATAGAGCTGGAGCCCTTGCTGCTTTCCTCCACCGCGCCTGCCACCTGAATGCGGTAGGCGCCCTGCCCTATGGCGGCCCAGCTGGACTCCAATTTGCGCAGATCGGGGGCCAATTGGGCGGTCACCGTGGCACCTTGCAGGCCCTCCGCAATGTCACCTTGTACGGTGATCGCGTAATCGCGCCCCTCGCGCCAAAGCACGCCCGGCTCCCACACAAAGGTCGGCTTGGCGATTTGCGTCAGCGGTATGGACTTGCCACTGGCAGTGGGCACATAGGCATTACCAAGGTCGGAAATGGCATTGCGCTCGGATAGGGGCTGGCGCAGCACGATGTCGATCAACTTGTCGCCCTCGCGGAACTGGCCTACCGTGCTGCCCGAAAGTAGCGTGCGGGCCGCCTGTGCAATCGACTGGCTGCTCACCCCCAGCGCGCGCGCCTTGGCCTGGTCCACGTCCAGCCGGATAACCTTGACCGGCTCGTTCCAGTTGTCATTGACGCCGCGCATATTCGGATTAGCGCGCATTTGCTCTTTCACTTCGTTAGCGCGCAAACGTAATTGGTCAGAGTCCGGGCCGATCACGCGGAACTGCACGGGATAGGCTACCGGCGGGCCGTTGGGCAATATCTTCACCCGCGCCCGCACCTCGGGGAACTCCTGCGCCATCAGGGCAGGTAGCTGGATACGCAAGCTTTCGCGCCGTTTCAGATCCACGGGCAGGACAATAAATTGCGACACATTGGACTGCTGAAAAATCGCATCTAGAGGCAAATAAAAGCGCGGAACGCCTGAGCCAATCCAGGTCGCCACATTGACCACGCCGGACTCCTGCATCAGACGCGCCTCGATGCGTCGGCTGACTTCTTCATTGGCAGCAATCGAGGTGCCCTCGGCAAACCACACGTCCATCATCACCTCGGGTCGGCTCGAATCCGGGAAAAACTGTTGCTGCACGCGGCCCATACCGAAAATACCCAGGGCAAAGGTCAGCAACATGACGCCAATCGTGATCCAGCGGTGCGCCACACACCAGTTCACCGTGCGCCTGAAGGCGTTATAAAACGGGGTATCGAACACTTCATGATGCTGCGTATCAGCCGCATTGCTTTTAGCTTTAAGCAACACCGTGCCCAGGTAGGGCACGAAATAAACCGACACCAGCCAGCTCACCAGTAAAGCCAGCACCGTCACACCGAAAATAGCGAAGGTGTATTCACCCACGGTTGATCGCGCAATACCGATAGGCAAAAACCCAACGGCCGTAATTAAGGTACCGGTCAGCATCGGCATAGCGGTTATCTCGTAAGCGAAGGTGGCGGCGCGCACCTTGTCATAGCCTTCTTCGATTTTGCGCACCATCATTTCTACCGCGATGATGGCGTCATCGACCAATAGGCCCAGCGCGATGATGAGAGAGCCCAGCGAAATTTTGTGCAGGCCGATGCCCCAGTAATACATGCCCAGAAAGGTCACCGCGAGCACCAGTGGACTCGTGATCGCCACTACCAGTCCGGGGCCCACATCCACGTAGTATTGGCGGTACCAGGCCTGGGGCCCAGGTCGCTTGTGCAAGCCCAGCGCAACAAAGCTGACTAGCAGCACAATCACAATGGCTTCGATCAAGACGCCGATAAATTCGTTTACCGATTTGGCCACCGCCGTCGGCTGGTCCTGCACCTCCACCAGGCTGATACCCACCGGCAGGGCCGCGCCAATGCGCGCAGTTGTAGCCTTTAAAGCCTTGCCCAGGGCAATGATGTCGCCCCCCTTGGTCATGGAAACGCCAAGCGCAATCACCTGCTGGCCTTGAAAGCGCACTTTGACGCCCGCAGGGTCGATATAGCCCCGCTTAATGTCGGCAATATCTCCCAGTCGCAACTGGTTCCCCGAACTGCCGCGAATCGGCATGGCGCGCAATTGCTCCTCGGCCTGGAACGCTCCACTGACGCGCACCTGCACCACGTCCAGCGGGGTTTGCATCGTGCCTGCGCCTTCCATGGCGTTTTGCTGTGACAGTTGGGCCAGAACCTGGTTCATGTCCAGCCCCAGTTGGGACAGGCGGCGCTGCGACATTTCGATATACAACTTTTCGTCCTGCACGCCAAACAAATCCACTTTGTTGACGTCGGGCACACGCAGCAGTTGCTGGCGTACCGAATCTGCCTGCTCTTTAACTTCGGCGGGCGAAAAACCTTCTGCTTGCAATGCGTAAATCACGCCATAGACATCGCCGAATTCATCGTTATAAAAGGGGCCGTTCACACCGCTGGGCAGCGTGTAGCGCATATCACCCACCTTCTTGCGTACCGCGTACCAAAGGTCCGGCACCTCGCCGGGGCGGGTGGAGTCTTTGAGCTGGAAAAAGATCGTGGTCTCGCCAGGCTTGGAAAAGCTGCGAATCTTGTCGGCGCCGGGCACCTCTTGCAAAGTGCGCTCGATTTTGTCGGTCACCTGCTCGGCCATTTGGGTGGCCGTAGCGCCCGGCCAAAAGGCACGGATCACCATCACCCGAAAGGTAAACGGCGGGTCTTCGTCCTGCCCGAGCTGGAAGTAAGCAGCTGCGCCCAATATCATCAGTACCAGCATCAAATAGCGCGTGAGCGCTGAATGCTCTAGCGCCCAGCGAGACATATTGAAACCGGGCTTGGGAATATCCTGTTGCATAGGGCCGCTCACTGTGCGGACACCGGGGCAGAAGGCGCCACCGTTGCAGCTTGCTTAGGCTGGTATATCGTGACCTTCTGCCCAGGATTGAGTACATGGGCACCCACACTAACCACTAGCATGCCCGGCTCCAACCCCTGAGCGACCACGATCTCGTTACCGTCGGCAGTGGCGATGACAATTGGCTGCAGACGCACCGTCATCGTGGCTTTTTCAAGCACCCAAACGGCTGCTTTTTCGCCATCGTGTTGTAGCGCGCTGGTCGGCAGTTTCAGGACCGGTGGGCCTGAGCGGTCCAGCGCCTTGGGTAGCACCGTAACCGTAGAGCCTAGAGGCCAAGTTTCTGGGCCGCTTAAAGCCACTTTCACCGTAAAAGTGCGGGTTACCGGGTCCGCACTCGCTGCCACTTCACGGACCGTAGCGGTCGCGCGCTTCTCTGCGGCCCATGCCTGCACCTGCACCTGCGAACCAACTTTGAGCTTGCCCACCTTGTCTTCGGGTACGGAAAAAACCACATCACGGGCTCCGTC
>CAMDHL010000060.1 GCA_945898105.1 Comamonas sp. lk
GGTCCGCCTTGCGCGGATCGAGTGCATCGCGCAGTGCATCGCCCATAAAGGTCAATAGCAACAGTGTGATCACTAACACCAAAAAAGTGAAAACCGATATCCACCAGGCATCAATGCTGTTTTTGCCTTGAAGCAAAAGCTCGCCTAAAGACGGCGTACCCGGCGGCACCCCCAGCCCGAGAAAGTCCAGCGATGTCAGCGCCAGAATTGCGCCGCTCATGCGAAAGGGTAAAAAGGTGACTACCGGCGTCATGCTATTGGGCAAAATATGCTTGGTAATGATGCGCCAGTTACTGACACCCAACGCGCGTGCAGCGCGCACATAGTCCAATTGGCGGTTGCGCAAAAACTCGGCGCGTACATAGTCGGAGAGCCCCATCCAACCAAACAAACTTAGCAATACCAGCAACAGCCCAATGCTGGGGGCAAAGACGGCGCTGAAAATAATGAGCAAGTAGAGCTCAGGCATCGATCCCCAAATTTCAATAAAACGCTGAAATGCCAGGTCGGTGCGACCCCCGAAAAATCCCTGGATTGCGCCGGTGATGATTCCCAACAAAGTCCCGCTAATCGTCAGTGCCAGCGCGAAAAGCACACTCACACGGAAACCGTAAATCAGCTGGGCCAGCAAGTCTCGCCCACGGTCATCGGTCCCCAACAGATTGTCTTTGGTGGGGCGCGAAGGATTAGGTTCTTTCGCAAAATAATTGAGCGTTTTGTACCCATAGGGGTTGGGTGCGAAAACCGCCCAGTTCCCATCTTTCGAAAGTGCCTCGCGTATAAAAGGATCGAGATAATCAGTGGGCGTATCGAAATCGCCACCGAAGGTCTTCTCGGGGTATTCCTGCAACACCGGGAAATAGGTCTGCCCCTGGTAGCGGACTATCAGGGGTCGGTCGTTGGAGATCAGTTCAGCGCACAAACTTAGCGCCACCATGCAACAAAAAACAAGCAGGCTCCAGTAGCCTACTTTGTTGCGCTTAAAGCGCAACCATGCCCTGCGCCCTGGCGAGAGGCTTAGGGTGTGACTTTGCATAGATACTTGGTTCACTTGGCGTACCTATCAATCAATCAAATCGTACGCGCGGGTCTACCCACACGTAACACAGGTCTGAAATCAACTTGGTGACCAGCCCGATCAAGGTGAAAAGATACAAAGTGCCTAATACGACCGGGTAATCGCGCCGAATCACGCTCTCAAAGCTGAGCAAGCCCAGGCCATCGAGGGAAAAAAGGGTTTCAATCAGTAGTGAGCCTGTGAAAAACGCACCCACAAAGGCGGCTGGGAAATGGGTCACGATCGGTATCAAGGCGTTGCGCATCACATGCTTCCACAGCACATGGCGCTCGGAAAGGCCTTTTGCGCGCGCTGTGACCACATACTGCTTGCGAATTTCCTCTAAAAATGCGTTTTTGGTCAACATGGTAGTAACCGCAAAACTACCTAATACCATGGAAGTAACTGGCAGTGCGATATGCCAAAAGTAATCGACGATGCGTGCACCCCAGGATAATTCTTCCCAATTGCTAGAGGTCAGTCCACGCAGGGGAAACCATTGCAATTGGCCTCCGAAAACAACCAGTAAGACGACGCCCAACACAAAGCCGGGAATCGCATAACCTAGCAGCACCATCACGCTGCTGAGAATATCAAACCGGGTGCCAGCACGCACCGCCTTGGCAATACCCAGTGGTATGGCAACCAGGTAGCTGATGAAAAAAGTCCATAGGCCCAGGCTGATAGATACCGGCAGCTTTTCGACAATTAAGGTACTGACATCCTTGTTTTGAAAAAAGCTTTTGCCCAAATCAAAGCGTGCAAATTGCCCGATCATCTGAATGAAGCGTTCGCTTGGGGGCTTGTCGAATCCGTAAAGCGCTTTGATTTGTTCGAGCCGCTTAGTATCAACTCCTTGTGATCCGCGGTAGGACATACCGGCACCTTCGCCCCCAGGCCCTGCCGCCTTGGCTTCTGCCAGGTATTGTTCCACCGGCCCGCCCGGTACAAACTGAATCACCGCAAACGTGACTAACAACACGCCCAGCAGCGTGGGAATCATCAGCAAGATACGCTTAAAAATATATTGAAACATGTCTATTTCGCCCACCAAGTTTGGACCGCCCACAATTCATTGGCTGCATAGGGGGGCATGCTAGGTGGAAGCGCCAAACGCCGGGCGCTATACACAATGCGATGGGTGCCTGCGGTCCATTGAGGAATATAGATGTGACTATGCACGATCACGCGTTCCAGTGCACGGCACGCATTGAGCATCTGCACTTTGGTTTTCGCACTGGTTAAACGCTCCAGCAGGGCATCGACCGCTGGGTTTTTTATGCCAGTCAAGTTTCCAGAGTCTTCGGTATCGGCTGCCTTGCTACCGAATAAATCCACGTAATCTTGCCCGGGGTTGTTGGTTCCCGGGTAGGCGATGGACACGATATCAAATTGAAATTTTTGCAGCCTCTCCTGGTACAAGGAAAAGTCAACGGGCCTGAAACTCATTTCAATGCCGATTTTTTCCAGATTGCGCACCCAAGGCGCAGTCAACCTGGCGGAACCTTCGTTGCTATCGAGAAACTCGATGCGAAAGATTTCCCCTTTGTCATTACGCAGCTTGCCATCGCGCACTTCCCAGCCGGCTTCTTTCAGTAAGACGAGGGCCCGTCGCAAGTTGCTGCGCAAAGACGAATCTCCGTCGGTACGTGGTGGCTTGGCCATAGGGCCAAAGCTGGCAGCGGGTAGGTGCTGGCGCCAGGGCTCCAGCAGGGCTAGCTCTTGCTCGGCGGGCATACCGCTTGCCTGGCAGTCGGTATTGCCAAAAAGCCCAACAACGCGCTGATAGGCGCCATAAAACAACTGGCGATTCATCCACTCGTAGTCCAGCGTCAGGCCAATGGCCTCGCGCACCCGCACATCCTGAAACAGCGGGCGACGGGTGTTGAACACAAAGCTTTGAAAGCCGGTGGGGAGCCGGTGCTTGAATTCGGTTTTTACCAACTCGCCGCTGTCAAAGCGTTTGCCGTTCACCCTGCGTGCCCAGTCACCGGCAGAGAAAAAGCGCATCAGGTCGAATTCTCCGGCTTTCACCGCCTCCAATCTGGCAGTGTTGTCTTTGTAAATTTTTATCATGACGCGATCAAAATTGGCAGTTCCTTGGCGGACATTGAGGTCTTTGGCCCAGTAGTTTGGGTCGCGGACATAGGTAATGTCTTTCCCAAACTTGACAGGTCCGATCTTGTAAGGGCCACTGCCAATCGGATGCTCCATCACTATTTTGTCGAAGGATTTGGCCTTGCCGTTTTCGACGCCCCAGCTGCGGCTGAAAATTGCCATGGAGCCCACCGTGAGTGGCGTTTCGCGGTTGGCGCGGCTAAACCTAAATCGCACAGTCCGGCCGTCCACGATGTCGACCCCGGACACATCGGCGAGCAAGGTTTTAAATGCCGGTGAGGTATGCGGCCCCATGTAGGTATCAAAACTGTGCTTCACGTCGGCCGCCAGTACGGGCTCACCGTTATGAAACTGGGCGGCCGGGTTGAGTTTGAATACGACAGAGAGCAAGTCCGGTGCGGTCTCTACGCTTTTTGCCAGCAGGCCATAGGCGGAATCTGTCTCATCCTGGGAGGCCGCCAGTAAGCTGTCAAACATGAGATTGGCCAGGTAAGCCGGCGCACTGCCTTTGATGGTGAATGGATTGAACTTATCAAAGGTCGATACCCGCAGGCCGCTGACCATGCGCAATTCGCCGCCTTTGGGAGCTTGCGGGTTGACATAGTCAAAATGGCTAAAGTTCTCCGGGTACTTCAGTTCGCCCCAAAGCGCATAGCCGTGTGCCGCCCAGCAGGGCAGGCTTACCAAGAGTGAAAAAATGCTAACTACCAGGATTCGCATGGGCTGAGCGTAAGCGGGCATTAAAAGGTATGCAAATCGAAAGGTAAAAATGTCGAGAGACGCACCCTCAATATAAGCGATAGCAGCGCAAAGCGTTGCAATACCCGTAGGGTGCAGTTGGCATTAAAGGTGCCGTATCAGCCTTACGGCGATTAACCGGTGGCAACTTGTATTGCCCGCGTCGCCGCACTATGCCACCAGCCGTCGCGCGCATAGGCCTGGGCACTAAGGTGGCAGCAGTCCACCAAGGTGATGGTGCGTACATCTCGGCTGGCGCGGGCTTGGCGCAACAGTTCGGGCCAAGGCAGGGGAGCCGGCGCTTTGCCATTTTGTAGTCCGGCTACGGCCACTGTGGCTGCAAAGTCCTGCCAATAGCTTCGCAGTGCTATGTCCGGCTCATCCATGAAGGGCAGGATGCGGCGCATGGCATCGGCACTGGTCAAAAGGGCTTGCGCTGCTGGGTTGCCGCTGCAGGCGTAGGCTTGGGCCGCCAGGTCGGCCAATTCCTCCAAGGTGTCCGGGCCCGTGCGCAACGCACCTGCAGCGCGTCGCAAAGACGCTGTATTGGCGGCTTGGTGCATGGCCTGGGTCCAGTCACCCTCTTTGTTGGCGATGCGGGGCAATTGTCGCAACGCATGCAGTGCACTGCTCCCTGCACCCGCCGGGGCGGCGGGCAGCGGTACGCGCTCTTGCCAGCAGCAGGCCCACATGGCCAGGGCGTCTGCCAGTTCACGGTGATGGCGCGACTCCACTGCATAGGCGGTGCGCAGCAGGCCGTCAAAGCCCGCCGCGCCACATGACAAAGTCAAGCGCGGCAAGGCTTGCGGCAACATTCCCACACCCTCATAGGCGAGCCACTGAAAAAACATATCGCGATACTGCGGCCAGGCACTGGCCTGCCCCAAAGCAAAGCTCCAGGCTTCACCGGCGGGCCAGGCTTGCCAAGCGGGGCTGGCTTGCAGCTGCGCGTCGTAGGCTTGCACAAAGTGATTTAAATCCTTGGCATTGGCTTTCATGCGCGCCAAGGCATACAAGCCCGGTGCACGCAAGGTGCTGCGTCCGTGTTGGTCAAAGGCCGCAAATTGTGCGCAGGAGTTCAGCAGTTCAATAGTTAGCATGCAGGTGGCAGCGCTTAAAAACGCTTGTTAGCTTAAGGGGTGACCCCTACTGCGGGAGGGTCTGCGTGCGCCCCGCGTTTGTATAGCAATCTGGATTGCTTCACTGCGTTCACAGTGACTAGGACGGGTGGTGCAGACCTTCCCTAGAAGAACAGGGCCTGTGCCTCCATGGTACTGCCTCGCGGCGACCCAAGCCATGACGCGAGTCGCGGCACCGGGGGGATGCAGTTCTTACGAGTCCGCGCGTTACGACAAATGCGCAGGCGCTCGGCTACCTGGACAGCGTGCTGGCGAATGGGTGTCGCCCGCCCTGCCAGAGCGAGCCGCTAGCCTAGTAAATCTCGGGGATGAACATCTCTGAGGGGACTTTTTGGCGCACATAGTCCTCGCGGCGCACGCGCTCGGGCAAGACTACGGGCGGGTGCGGAATTTCCTCGTACGGCATTTGTGCCAAGAGGTGCGCTATGCAATTGAGACGCGCTTTTTTCTTGTCCACCGCCTGCACAATCCACCAGGGCGCTTCAGGTATGTGGGTGCGGTCCAGCATTACCTCTTTGGCCACGGTGTAGTCTTCCCAGCGCTTACGCGACTCCAGGTCCATGGGGCTGAGCTTCCATTGCTTTAAAGGGTCGTAGATGCGGCCCAGAAAGCGGGAATGTTGCTCTTCGTCCGAAATCGAGAACCAGTATTTGATCAACTGAATCCCCGAGCGCACTAGCATTTTTTCAAACTCGGGTACGGTGCGAAAGAACTCTTCGTATTGCTCATCACTGCAAAAGCCCATGACGCGCTCCACCCCGGCGCGGTTGTACCAACTGCGGTCAAACAACACCATTTCCCCGGCAGCCGGCAGGTGCGAGATATAACGTTGGAAATACCATTGGGTGCGTTCGCGGTCGTTGGGCGCAGGCAGAGCTGCCACACGCGCCACGCGCGGGTTTAGTCGCTGGGTGATGCGCTTGATTGCACCGCCTTTACCGGCCGCATCACGGCCCTCAAAAAGCACCACTACTTTATGCCCGCTGGCAACAACCCAATCTTGCAGCTTGACCAATTCGCCCTGCAAGCGGAATAGTTCGCGAAAATAATGAGCGCGCGCTGCACGCGATTCATCGGTGGCGTTGATGGCGTCCTCGGAGGTGAAGGCGCGGTCCTCCACTTCCATTTCCAGCTCTTCATCAAAGCTGTCCAGCAGGTCCATGCGGATGCGATGTACCAGTTCGTCGTCTTTCGGATTAGTCATGGTCTGCTTCTATTGAAAAATATAGTGTGTTACCTAACCCGCTGTAGCGGCCGAGCCAATAAAGTCGTTCCCCAGGTGCAGCGCATTTGCAAGCTTATTTGTTCGCGCCCGCTGCGCGTGAGCCGCAGATCGCGGGGACTAATGCCAAAGCCAGTCGGCCACCGCGTCTACGGCCGTGCGTCCGAAGCTTTTCACAGCGTGGGTAACTGCCATAGCGGCCGGCGACTGATACGACACGGCCTCAAATGTCGCCCATCCACGTGAACTTTTTGTGACAACTATGTGTAATGCGCGGACCTAGCGATCTTCATTTTTGGCACTGATGGAACTGCCCAGATAGTTATTAATCCAGAAATAACCCACCAAACCCAGCGCCAGTAGCACCATAAACCCCTCAGTCATGGCCAAGCCAAGTTCGGATTTGAGAAATGGAAAGTGCTCAAAATTCATCCCGAAAAAGCCGGTAATCAAGTTCAACGGCAAAAAGATGGCGGTCAGTGCCGTCAAAGTCTTCATGACATCATTGTTACGGTTACTTTGCACATTAAAGTGCATTTGTACGGCTGCCTCGGCGCTTTGCTCCAAGCGGCTGACATGGTGCACCACTCGCTCAATATGCTCCAACACATCTCGGCTGCGCACCCGCAGCATCTCTAGCTCCTTGGACGACAAGGTGGCGTCTTCATGCCAGGCGTCGAGCGCGTCAATCCAATCCTGCACGGCGGCGCGCTGGTCTTCGCAGACTTCGTCCAGGTAGTGCAGCGTAAGGCGCGAATCAAGCAGCGCGCTCCAGTTGTTAAATCGGGTGCGGGGGTTGATCAGCTCGCTTTGCCAATGGTCCAGCTGACGCGTCAGCTCGCGGCGCAAGTCCAAATAGCCATCGACCATCACGCCAATCATGCGCAGCATCAAATCGGCCGGATTGGCCGGTACGCGCCCCGCCGTGTGGTTGGACCCGCTGTGTAACAGGCGATTGGCAAAGGCCTCACGCACCGTGCAATCGGCCGGGTGTACCGAGATCACCAGCCGGTCCAAGACCACAAAGCCAATCGGGCTGGTGTCTATGCGCCGCAAAATGGGCGGACCGCCCTTGCTACTGGCGCGGTGCAATATTTGGCCGGGGTTGGCCACATCGGATTCAGTGCGCCCGCGCGCTAGGCGGCGAAATACCAGCAGGTCGTACTCATTGGTGTAGTCGTAATGCGATGGCAGCTGGTTATTCAGCAAATCTGACACATGCAAATCAAAGAGCTGCACCTTGCACAGGCTCTCCAGCAGGGCATGAATCTCGCTTTGCAGCACTTCAAATTCGCGCCGGCTGAAACTCAGCCACAAATAGCCCTGCTCCGGCACATGCTGCGGCATCACATCCGACTCCGAGATGTTTTTGCCTTCAATAGAAATTACGTGCATAGGGCTCACCCGTTAGTCAAATTATGGAAAAAGGGGAGGCCCAAATGTAGCGAATTCGCCGCGCATCGCAAGCCAGCGCCCGTTCGCAGCGCGCTCCTGGCTTCAGGTCGGATGATTCGCTTGGGCACCGCGCAGCTTCAGGCGGCCCAAGGCGCCGCAGTGCACCGAACTAGTGGATACGCGGGAAAGTCGCCTCAGGCTGGTAGGTCTTAAAGCTTTGCAGATCTTGCGCGTTGCAATCGTTTTGCCAGCGCGAGCCTTGCACCACAGCTGATACGCAGCGGAACTCTTTACGATAGGCGTCTGTCATTTCGTTTTCCTCAATGGCAATGGCCGCCAACCCGGCCACGATGCCGCCTTGGCGGCGTACCAAATTGATCGCCGCACTCATGGTGCCGCCGGTCTCCACCCATTGGTCCACCACCAGCACCTTGGTACCCTTAGCAAAGGCGGGCAGGCGCATCTCCATGGACTGCGTGCGGCCCGAGTAGTTGGTAAAGGTCACGCTATCGGTCTCTACGCACAGCTTGCCGGCTTTGCGGATCGGCAAAAAGCCTACCTTAAGGCGCGTCGCCAGCGCCGAGGCCAGTACAAAGCCCATAGCGTCTAACCCGGCAACCACATCGACCGCCAGGCCGTCCAGGTCGGCCACTAGGTCGTCCAGCAAATCATGAAAGGCCTCGCCATTGATATAGATCGACGTCGGATCAAGCCATGCAAATTTCTCGCCCTTGGTGTTGGGCGACATGATGGACAAATACCAGCGCGCGTCACGCGGTCCTTTGGTGCTGCTCATAGGGTTGATGCTCCATAGTTGCGGGTTAAGTTCAGCAATGCGCGTAGGCGCAGTGAGTCCAAGTTATAAAAGTCGCCGGGCAGGTTTACGCCGGTAGCCACCATAAAGCAGTCCACATCAGCCGCGTATTGGGCGGCGTTGTCCGGTGTGATGCCCGAGGCCAGTGCCAGTGGCGTATCGCCAATGGCCTGCCTGAAGGTGGCAATCTTGCCGCTATCTGCCGCGTGTCCGGTAGCCACTCCCGAAGTGCACACCGCGTCCATAAACCCAGTTGCCAGGCGCGCAGCGTCGGCGTAACTTGCCGGCGCAACTTCCCGCTGTTTTTTAAAGCAGGTACCGCCCAGGTACAAACCACGCCAGCCCGAGGCCTCTCGCGCTTGCGAGATGGCCAGTGCTTGGGTCTGACCCTGGTAAGAGGCCAGTTCGTCAATACAGGCGTCGTCGGCCCAATAGGCATCCACCTGCACGCCCTTGCGCTGCAAGTCGCCCAACACGCCAAACGCCTGCAGCCCGGTCACGGCCAAAAAATTCACCCCTAAAAAAACCGAGGGGAAGCGCGCCCGCACATGGGTAATGATGGGCAGAAACTGCGAGTAGGGAAAGTCGTGGTTGATTAAAAACACACCCGGTGCGCCTTCGGCGACGACAATCTGCACGTTGCGCTCGGCCTGGCTGTTGTCCAGCACGTGGACCACGGGAAGCACAACCGGGCCAGGGGATTTGAATAGTTTGTGGAATTCGTAGCGGTTCATTTGGATGGCGTTTTTCCCGCATTATCCATACGGCGCCTAAACAGCTTCTGTACGCCCTAGGTTGTGCATCATGGCGGACTTGGAATTCTGACCGGAACACTCGACTGGGCAGGTCCCCGACACAGTCTCGCCAAGCGGGCGTTGCGCGACAATCCCACTATGGAACGAAAAATACTGGTCGCTGGCGGAGGCATAGGTGGCTTAGCCGCGGCTTTGGCTTGCGGCCATCTGGGCATGGAGACGCAACTGTTTGAGAAAAAGCGGGTGCTCTCGGAAGTCGGTGCCGGCGTACAACTAGGGCCCAACGCGGTGCGTTTGCTCGACGGCTGGGGTCTGGGAGCAGCGCTGGATGCGGTGGCCTGTTTTCCACAGCGGCTGGAGGTTCGCAGCGCCCAGAGCGGTGCTTTGATTGGGAGCCTGCCTTTGGGTGCGCGGGCGCTAGAGCGCTATGGCGCCCGTTACGCAACGATTGCGCGCATAGACCTGCACACTTTGCTGTACCGTGCGGTGCTGGCCCAGGGCCTCACCGAGGTGCACCTGGGGATGGCGGCGCAGCGCGTTAGCCAGGATGTAAGTGCGGTCGAACTTTTGACCGAAGACGACCGCAAGCGCCGCGCTAATGTGCTGATCGCCGCCGATGGCGTGTGGAGCCACGTACGCGATTTTTTGCGCCAGGGCGTACAGCCGGTTTTTAGCGGTCATTTGGCTTACCGCGCTATGGCCACGCAAGCAGACCTGCCGCAGGCGCTGCGCAGTGACTGCGT
>CAMDHL010000061.1 GCA_945898105.1 Comamonas sp. lk
GACTTCTTCCTGCGCCAATCGAACCTTCTCTGCTGCTGCCAGGGCCGCTTGTTTGTCGCGTTCCATCATATGGACCACAACAGGGCGTACGACGGCCATCAAGAAGGCCACAAACATCAGGCCGAGCAGCGCCGACTTCAGATTGGTCAGCACTGCATCGTCTTTGTGCCATGGGATGCTCAGGTCCACGGGGACATCGGGCTCAAACTTGGCCGGTATCACGCTGACTACGTCTTTGCGCGCTTCGTCAAAGCCGACAACACCGCGCACCAATTGTTGAAGGCGTTCCAATTCCTCGGGGGTATAGGGATTCGGCTTGGACGGTTGATCTTCGCCTTTATCGTTCTTAGGCTGCGCGATGGGCGGGCGCTCATTGATCACCACAGCTACGCTGACGCGCTGGATACCGCCCGAGGCTGCTTTGGTATGGCGCACCTGCCGGTCAAACTCGTAATTGCGGGTGGCGCGTGCGGCCACAGTACTCCGCTCGTCGGTAGCTGTGGCTGGGGCGGCGGCGGTGTTCAAGGTGGTGGTCGGTGCAGGCGGTGCAGTGTTGGCCAGGGTGCCGGGAATGCCCGATGCCTCTTTAGCGCTATTGCGGTCTTCGCTGGTGATTTCGGAGCGCGTCTTAGCACCCTTACCCGTGGGATCAAAATCTTCCGAGGTAGTTTCGCTCTGGCTAAAGTCGATGTTCAGGTTTACTTGCGAGCGCACGTTGGCGTCGCCCACGATAGGCACCAAAATTTCCAGCACACGTTGGCGATACAGGTCTTCCAATGATTGCTTGTATTTAGACTGGGTGGCGTTCAGGCCCATGGCTGCATCGGATGAGGCATCAGTCATAAGCTTGCCCACGTTGTCTACGATAGACACGTTTTCTGGCAGCAGCATTGGGACGCTGGAAGCGACTAAATGCACAATGGCCTGCACTTGCGTCGGGCTGACACTACGCCCCTGATGGGGCGTCACAACGACCGATGCTTTGGGTGGTGTTCGGTCGCGTACAAACACCGAGGGTTTGGTGGTGGCCAAATGCACTCGGGCCGTTTGTATAGAGTCAATTTGTTGGATGCTGCGCGCTAGTTCCTGCTCGATGGCGGCGTTGTAGCGCACCTGCTCCATAAACTGACTGGTGGTCATTGCGGACTGGTCTTTGAGCGTGTCCAAGCCGGTTGATGCCGTCTTGGGAAGGCCTTTAGAGGCCAGGTAAATGCGGGCTTCGTGGTAGCGGGTGACTGGCACGGTCACCTGGCCATTGCTGCTGTCGATGACAGGTTTGAAATCTGCCGCCTTAAGGGCTTCGAAAACGGCTTGCTGGTCACCCTCGGTAATGCCCGACATCACAGGGCGGTAGTTGGGCTGATTGACCAGGGTATAGACCAGTGCGAAGGCCAGCAAGGCCACCGCGATCACCATCAAAGGCAATGACTTTTTAACCGCGGGTTGGTCCAGGATTTGTTTGATCGGGCCGAAGGGGCCGGAGTAGTCGGCCAGGGGCATGCCATCGTCGCCCAGGCGGATGGCCGTGTCGCTACCGACAGTGGTCATGGCATTGCGTCCGGCACCGCCAGGTCGTGTCGCCAGTGCGCCTGCATCTGTGGCGCCGGGAAGCATGGTTCCGGTAGGTGCGGTTGCGGTTGCCATAGGGGTTCTCTTTCAGCGCAGGATTAGAGTAAAGGTGTGTCGGGCTTTGCTTAAACCGGCATGTTCATCACGTCTTCGTAGGCTTTGAGCACTTTGTTGCGCACTTGCAAGGTAGCTTCAAAAGACAGCGACGCTTTTTGCATCTTCATGACCACTTCGGTCAGCGGTACCGCTTCGCCGCTTTCAAACGCACTGGTAGTTTTCTGTGATTCCACCTGGGCGGCGTTGGTCTGCCCGACGGCTTTGCGGATGACATCGGCAAAGTCGGTTTTTTGTACGCCGCTGGCGCTGTCATCGTTCAAGCCTTTGGCCTGGGCTGAGTGCGCTTCCAAGGTGCGCAACATGGATGCAATGCTGGCGGCGGAAGTGGCTTTTTCAATCATGGCGTGGGCTCCGGGTCGGATGGCGTTATTTAGGCGTTGGCCAGTTGGCTGAGCGAGTTATCGCGCAAACGGGCCAGCTTGTAGCGCAGAGTGCGCGGGCTGATACCCAGTTTTTCTGCAGCTTCAAGGCGGCTGCGCGAGGATTCCAAGGCGGCGCGGATCAGACTGTGTTCATTGTGTTTGACCGCTGCTTGCAGTGGCATGTCGGCACTGTCGTCTTCGTGTACTAAAGCCAGTAATTCCTGAATGTTGGCCGGTACGCCTTGGGCTAATTGAAGATCAACCGTAGGTGGCGCTGCCGGTGGGGGTGCCGACGGTGCTTGGTAACCGCTTGCCAGCAGCGACTCGACCGACATGTCGTCAAACATCAGGTGTTGAGTGTCGATTTGCTGGTCCGAGCAGAGCACCATGGCGCGTTGCACCACGTTTTCTAGTTCACGCACATTGCCCGGCCATGGGTAAGCCAGAAGCGCGGTTTGCGCAGAGGAGCTGACGCTCCAGCTTTGGCCGTGTTGGCCATGGCGACCCAGCATTCGGGCCACGATGGGCAAAATATCGCCAGGGCGTTCGGTCAGCGCCGGTACACGCAGCTTAAAGGTACTAAGGCGGAAATACAGGTCTTCGCGGAATTCGCGTTGGATGATCGATTCGCGCAGGTTTTTGTTGGTGGCAGCCACTACACGCACATCCAGGCCAATGGTGCGTTCACCGCCCAGACGTACCAGCGTACGTTCTTGCAGTACGCGCAGCAGCTTGGCTTGCAAGGTCAGCGGCAGTTCGCCAATTTCATCTAAAAATATGGTTCCGCCCTGGGCTTGTTCAAAAAGGCCACGATGGTCCCTGACTGCACCTGTAAACGCGCCTTTTTCGTGGCCAAAGAGCATATCTTCGATCATGTGCTCGGGCATGGCAGCGCAGTTAAAGCCGACAAAGGGGCCGTTAGCACTGGCGGAGGATTCATGCAGCACGCGCGAGAGCACTTCCTTACCCGAGCCGGTCGGTCCTTCAATCAGCACCGCCACGTTGGCCATGGCCACCCGGTGGGCCAGGGCTAGCAAATTACGGCTGATGGGGTCCACATAGACCACACTGCGTACCTGCTCTTGCGCGGGGTTTGCATGCATGTGCGATGCCGCTGTGTTCGCGGCGGCGCTGGCCATGGTGTTGAGTGGGGCTGAGGCGGCAGCCTGGCTGGCGGCGCGTGCGCGGCTAATAGTTTGAGTCCAGGCGCTTGTGGTCCAGTCGTCTGCTGCTAGGGCGTGGCATGCGCCTTGGTGAATAGAAGAAATCGCGGCTTCCAGGTGGCGGCGTTCAGTGCGGCAGACTATGGGCAATGTCAATCGGCTGGCTTTCACCAGCGCCGCGCTGTCTTCCAGTAAGCTGGTATCTCCGCCCAATCCCAAGACCAGCATGGCATAGGCAGCTTGTTCGTCTGCCAGAGCCTCTTGTAAAGCATCCAGGGTACTTACCGTGGTGACGACTAGACCTGCGCCGGCCAAAGCCTGCGCGTTCGCCGCGCTAAGCGGGCGAAACGGATCCAGCCAGAGGGCTGAAATGGGCAAATGGGAGGCAGACATAATTGGGTATCGTCAAAAAGGTGTCAATGGAGTCACCCTATCCGCAAATCCCGTGCCACGGGTTTACAGGCCTTTACTGACGACTTACCGACACCCCAGGTTTGGGTGTTGCTTTGGCAGGTTTTGCATCAAAGCCCTGGCAGGGGCGGCCGTCTAGCTGCACGATCTGAATAGAGGGCAGCATCTTGGACTTAAAGCCCATAAGTTTGCATAGATAAGGAAGCGTCGGGTCCCAGCTGGTAGCGAAATGACGGCATTGCCAGCAATTGATGGCCTGGTTCGCGGGCGTGGCTAGGGTAGGAATGTTGGGGGGCATGGCTGGCACTAAGCAGGAAATATGCCTGAATTTGGCTGCTCAACATGAGTCGTTATGATGTTCAGTCCTACTCCAACGCCGAAATGATGACCGACAACTCCCCTGAATTGGCAAGCCTAAGTGATATGGTGGGCCGTGGAATCGCCCTATTAGAAGGTGGCGATGTTGTCCAAGCAAAATTAATTTTCGATGCAGTGCTGGTAGTCGTTCCGCGGCATTTTGATGCCTTGCATCTAAGCGGGATTATCTCGGCGCAGTGCGGAGATTTTGTGCGGGCACATCAATTGTTTCTAACTGCGTTGGAGGTAAACCCCCACAGTGCGCAGGTGCAAGCTAATTGTGGCGTGGCTTTGTATGAACTCGGACAATTCACCGAGGCCTTAGCGCATTACGACGAAGCGATCCGCACCAAACCAGATTTTGCCCAGGCCCACTCCAATCGCGGTAATGCACTTAGACAACTGCATAAAGTGACCGAAGCGATTGCCAGTTACAACCAGGCTATTTCCCTTCAGCCTCAAAACGCACCTGCTTTTTACAATCGAGGCGTCGCGTATCAAGAAGCAGGACAATTATCAGCGGCTATTGAAAGTTATTGTCAGGCTTTGGCGCTGGAACCGCACAATGCGCAGACCCATTTCAATTTGGGCGACGCTTACCACGCTTGTATGCAATTAGAGCTAGCGCTGAGCAGCTACAACAAGGCAACTACCTTAGTTCCTAGTTATGCGGACGCGCACAATAACCGGGGACTGGTGTTACGCGATTTAGGCCGATTGGACGAAGCCGTGACCAGTTTTTCCCAAGCCATAGCGCAAGACTCACTGCACGCCGATGCGCATTTGAATATGGGTTCGACCTTGTTGCTAAATGGCGATTTTCAAAGAGGCTGGGAACTCTACGAATGGCGCTGGAAAACAAAGGGTACGAATCAAATAATCCCGAACTTTGATAAAAATATGTGGATGGGCTCCCCCGCACTTGAAAACAAAACCATTTTGATCCATGGTGAGCAAGGCTTGGGTGATGCGCTGCAGTTTTGTCGATACCTTACACAATTGAAAAATCGCGGCGCTCGCGTGCTGCTTGCAGTCCACCATTCGCTGCGCGCATTATTAGAAACGCTCGATGGCGTAGACGCGTTTATTCATAAAGGGGAGGCGTTGCCTCCGTTTGACTATCACTGCCCATTGCTAAGTTTGCCGTTGGCATTGCAGACCGACAGGAATTCAATACCAACAAGTCAAGCGTATTTACGGGCTGATCCAGGAAAACAGGGTGAGTGGGCCCAGCGCTTGGGCGCAAAAATCAAACCCCGCATCGGCGTAGTTTGGAGCAGCACATCTAAATTTAAGGGCGATGCGCAGCGCAGCATGACGTTTTCGAAATTTCAGCAGGCACTGCCTCATTCCGATTTTCAATATGTTTGCCTACAAAAAGAAATCAAAGAAAGTGACTTGTTTAGTTTTTCCGAACGACAAGACGTAGCGTTTTACGGCGATCAATTACATGATTTCAGCGATACCGCTGCGCTTGTCGAAAATCTGGATTTAATTATCAGCACCTGCACCAGCGTGCCGCATCTCAGTGGCGCAATGGGTAAACCAACCTGGGTACTTCTTGGTCATGTGCCCGATTGGCGTTGGATGCTGCATCGGGACGACAGTCCCTGGTACCCCAGCGTGAAACTTTACCGCCAAGACGCAAGCTGGCAATGGGATGCCGTCGTGGATCGTGTGCGCCAGGACTTACCTGCCCGGTTTGGGATGTAGGACGCGCAAGGCCGCCATTTATTGGGGTTTTTTGATAAAGGCGGGTACGTAGTAGTGATTGGTTTTTTGGATCGCCAGATTCTTTTTGGAAATAAACTCGTCTACTGCGTCGGTCTCTCCGGCAACCGCGTTGTAATCGTCAAGCACTATGATGCCGTTCGGAACAATTCGGTCATACAGAGCCTCCAGGGCATAAGTGGTTGGCTCTTTTACATCCATATCCAAATGCAAAAAAGCGATACGCGTCGCCGGATAAGTATTTAGAAAATCTGGTAGCGTATCAAACACATTACCTTCGACCAGTAAAACATTGTCGAATTTTTTGTGGGCCAAGATGGCTGCGACTTCTTCTCTCGATAGGCCGTCACCGCCGCCTTTCTCAAAGCCTTCGATAAACTCAAAATCGACTTTAAGAGAAAGATTTTTGGTAGGAAATTTACCAAAGGCATCAAATGCAACAATCTTGCGCGAAAAGTCGTTCTCCAAAACATTGCGAAAACTAGCCAATCGGATCAAAGATGCCGCCTTGTAGGTGCCCATCTCGACGACATCGCCCGGCAGATGCATGATAGATTTGTAGAGTTCATAATGGGCCAACATCTTGTTCATGCGCGTGGGATGACTGAACCAGTGGTAGGCATTTTCATAATCCCAAACCAATTGGCTGTCCAGTCCGCGAATCACTAGTTCCGGTTTGCTCATAGTTTTCCTTCAATCTATAAAAGTGTGTCTGGGCATACGCAAAAGGCTCGGCTGGTGGATTAAAACGAGTGCTCGATAGTAATGGAGCGATCTTTTTCAAGCGAGCTGAAAAATACCAAGCCACCGTATGCGCACCAGACACTGAGGTAGGCTAACCCGCCCAGGGCGAAATCAGCGTCGGGGAACAAAGTGCCCAGCAAAATGCTATCGGAAGACGGCAACTGGGTCTTTGTCATTTTTTTCACAGCGGGCTCTGGTCTGGCTTCGGTGTATAGACTAAAAACCAACGCTGCATCCTCAGGGCAGCCATCATTGGTGGCTTGTGCATCGACCCAATATATACGGGTAGGTAATCGCAAAGACGCCAGCATCCACGAAAAATGTTTTTTCGGACGAAGGTGGTGGAATATCCCGTAGGAACATTCAGCAGGCAGCATGCTTTGTCCCGCGGAAAAGCGAAAACCCGTCACGATGCGTGTTGGTAAGGCCCCGTCCTCACTGTCAAACCGCAGGTCAGCGCCAGTGCCCGGTTCCACGGCAATACGCAAGGGCACTGACTTTTCCAAAGTAAGCCATTGCCCAAGATGGCGGTACCGATAATTCCCAGGGCAGACATCAGGATAAATAACCACCTCTTGCAAATACCCCGAGGGTGCCTGGGGCGTGAGCATAAAAGCCTGCGTCTTTGTATCTTCCAGTTTGTCGGTTTGGTGCTTGGAATAATCAAAGTTGCTGTGGGTAACTTGCAGTTGCGATTCGTCATGGGTGCTGACTCCGCACAGCATGCGGGTAAATCCACCATTGAGTTGAAAGCTAAACCGACCATTCCCGATGCCTCCATCAAGCCATTGGGCAATATCCGGAAAATACGTGCGCGCTTCAATCACCACGGTCTGAAAAGGCGCCAATGTATCTATGAGAACCTCAGTGCTTCGCTCATGGCCTTGCGCGTTCCTGATGCTAAGACGGGCGCGCTGGGGGGCTTGGGTTTGCGCTCCGTTGTGTACTACACAAAAAGAAAATACCGAGGCGCTATCGCGCAGTGTCCAACAGCTCTCCTCTCCAATGCAAATCGTACGGCCGTCCTCGATTTCATGTTGTGCGTAAGCGCGCGCATAGGAGTGGACCATAGAAACGGACTGGTCCGTTTCGTAAACCGCCATGACCGCCGCATAGGGTATGCGAATATTCTTATTGCTAAAAGCTTCGATTTCTACCGAGCCTTCAAATGATGTCGGGGGGCGGAAGTTGTAGACCTCGCTGGTTTCAAACAAAGGCCGGTGCCGATTCAATAATTTGCCGTTCAGGTCGCGGACATTTACGACAACGGATACTTCTGTCTTATTTTTGAATTTCCAGTAATTACTGATAGCAACTGTCGTTTGCAATTTGTCTGAATTTTTCACCCAAAAAATGGCTGAGCTTCGGTAAACGTCACCAAAATTTCCTGCGTAGTTGTCGGCCTGAGAAATTCGCAAGGGTGCTTGAACTGTGGTCATTTGGCTCATTGCGAATTACCCCCCTTTGGTTGCGCTTTGTTCTTGAAAAATATGGTCAACAAAATACTGCGCCAGCGCAAAATCTCGCGGCGTATCAATGTCCATTGCTTCGTGCTCCGATGAAATGATCATAGCCAATGCATCTTTGCTAAAAAACGTTTTTTCGCTGCGCAATCGGCGTGGACTCGTCAAATAAAAAGTGCCATTGACCACATAGGCGGGAGGCAAATCTTGAGAGCGTGTTTGCAGACCGTCGCCGGGCACAAAAGGCACCAAGCTATCTCCGTCCAACCTAAATGTCCACATAGGGTGAGTTGGTGCCGGCGAAACGCCAATCACCGGACGTCCCAGCGTAGGATTGAAAAGAGCAAGACCGCGCGCGATCGTGGCGCGGGTGCGTAAGGGCGATGTCGGTTGTAGTAGTAACAGGCCATCGACCGGACCGTGCTGGCTCTCGTACCAATCGAGCGCGTGTAAAGCGACATCTGTCCCACTGGCCGTATCGCTGGCCAGATCTGCGGGTCGTAACCAAGGCACGTAGGCGCCACCAGCACGGCCTACTTCGGCAATGACCGGGTCATCGGTACTGAGTAGGACATGGCAAAGCTCGGGCAAACCCAGCGCCGCTTCAATAGTCCATTGCAATAGGGGCTTTCCGCCCAACGGCATGATGTTCTTACCCGGCAGTCGCTTAGAGCCTCCGCGTGCTGTGATCAGTGCCAGTATTTTCATTCCCCACCCTTGGCGCGGGCGGCGACTAGATCATCGGGGCGACCCACATCGAGCCAAGGTTCGTGCATGGGATACGCCACGGTCAGCAAATTCTGTGACTGGAGTTTGGAAAATAACATCGGCATGTCGCAATGGCCTGCAGGCGTTAACACCTGAAGGCTGTCCGGCGACAGCGCATAGACACCGGCGTTGATATGGCTTCTGGCTACCGGCTTTTCCTCAAACCCAACAATATGCAATCCTTTGGTTTGTACCACCCCAAAAGGATGCTGCCATTCATGTATGCGTACTGCCATGGTCGCGGCGGCATTGTGCCGGACATGGAAATCGAGCAATTGCCCATAATGAATATCGGTTATGACGTCGCCGTTCGTAACGACAAAGGGCAAATGAGGTGGGGGCGCCAATAGGCTCAGCGCACCGGCGGTGCCTAGTGGCGTAGTTTCACGAACATATTCGATACGAACGCCCAGGCGCTCACCGTTTCCAAAATGTGCTTCCACCATTTCACCTAAATAGTGGATCGCCAAAACAAAGTGCGCAAACCCGTCACTCTTGGCGCGCTCAATAATATGCTCGAGCATGGGTTTGCCGGCCACTTTGAGCATGGGTTTGGGGCAATCCTGCGTGTAAGGGCGCAGGCGCACGCCTTTGCCACCAGCCATGATGACCATGGCGTTGGGGCGGGCACTCGGGGTAGAAATTTGTTCCCATAAATGCAGTCCGACTAGGGTATGGTTTTCATCCACCACCGGAACTTGTTGAATCTTATTGGCGATCATTAACTGCATGACCAAATCGCGCCCCATGCCCTCGGGCGCGACTAAAGCGTCGCGGTGAATGATGTCGGTGATCGGGCTGCTCAAGTCCAAGCCTTTGAGCAGACCTCGGCGCACATCACCATCCGAAATCGTGCCTTGTAGGGTGCCGATCTGATCGGTGATCAGAACAATTTTGATCGCCACCTGGTCCAGGTTACGAATGACATCGCCGATAGTGACGTGTTCACGCAATACCGCGCGACGCCAAAGTTGCTCTGTCGTGCTCATGGCCTAGGACCTTTCGCGCAGCAGCTCAAAGGCCTCTGCAGCATGAAAGCCCGCCGCGCTGCCCCGGACCATAGCCAAGGCCTTCACCGCTTCTGCGCTGCGGGGGAAAGGGAAGGCGCCAAGCTCTGCACTGTAGATTTGCAATGCAGCTAGCTTGGCATCTAGGTGGTCGCCGATATCGATGTAAACGTTGGGTCTGAATTGCTGATCCGGACGCA
>CAMDHL010000062.1 GCA_945898105.1 Comamonas sp. lk
AGACTGGAATGTTCTAGCGCCCAGCAGCCATAGCGATCACTTTGCCCGCGAGCACTTGCCGCCGCATACTGAATGGCCGGTCTTCCAGGCGGAGTTGCCCGAACTGCAGTATCCCGCCATCCTCAATTGCGGCGGCGAACTGGTGGACCGGCACGTGGCAGAGGGAAGGGGAGATCGCATTGCTATTCGCGGCATGGCGCCTGGGCCTGCGGGACCGCAGGAGATCGCCTGGACCTATGCTGAGCTGAGCGCGCATTGCCATCGCATCGCCCAGGTACTGACCCAAGACATGGGCCTGGTGCCTGGCAATCGGATTTTGCTGCGCGGCGCTAACACGCCGATGATGGCCGCCTGCTTTTTGGCGGCTTTGCAAGCCGGCTTGGTCGTGGTGCCCACCATGCCCATGCTGCGTGCCACCGAGCTAGCCACCATCATCGCCAAAGCCCAGGTCAGTGCCGCTTTGTGCGACGCCGCATTGCTAGAAGAATTGCAGTTTTGCCAAACACCCGGCCATGTGCAACACCAGCCGCTTTTGCAGCAAGTGCTGGCATTTCGCAGTGAGGCCGCAGATGGCTTGGAAGCGCGAATGCAAGCGCACAGCGCCGATTGGACTCCGCACCCCACGAGCCGTGACGATGTGTGCCTGATTGCATTCACCAGCGGCACCACCGGAAAGCCCAAAGGCACCATGCATTTCCACCGCGACGTACTGGCGATGTGCGACTTGTTTCCGCGCCATGTACTGCACATGGGTGCGGACGATGTGGTCTGTGGCACGCCGCCGGTGGCATTTACCTTCGGGCTCGGTGGCCTGCTGGCTTTTCCTTTGCGATTTGGTGCCAGCACTGTGTTGCTAGAGCGGCACACGCCTGAATCGCTTTTGCAAACCATCGCCAAGTACCGCGCCACGCAGTGCTACACCGCGCCCACCATGTACCGTCAAATGGCGGCGCTGGCAATTAATCACGACTTGTCCAGCTTGCAGCACCCGGTGAGCGCGGGTGAGGCCTTGCCCGACGCGACGCGTCAGGCCTGGAAGCAAGCGACCGGGCTGCAAATTGCCGATGGCATTGGCGGCACGGAAGTGATTCATATTTACATCGCCAGCGCAGGCAGCGACGTGCGCGCTGGAAGCATCGGCAAAGTGGTGCCTGGCTATGAGGCACGCGTGGTGGATGCGCAGATGCAACCGGTGCCGCCGGGTACGCCGGGCCGACTGGCAGTGCGCGGGGCAACTGGTTGCCGCTATTTGGATGACCCGCGCCAACGCGACTATGTGGTCGGTGGCTGGAACCTGCCCGGCGATACTTTTGTGATGGACGCCGATGGTTATTTCAGCTACTGCGCCCGCAATGACGACATGATTATTTCGGCCGGTTACAACATCGCCGGGCCTGAGGTGGAAAGCGCCTTGTTGCTGCACCCGGCAGTGCTGGAATGCGCGGTGGTCGGAATGCCAGACGCTGAGCGCGGCCAGATTGTGCAGGCCTTTGTGGTGCTCAAGCCGGGGCACATTAGCGATGCAGCCATGGCCGTCGCTTTGCAAGAGCATGTGAAGCACAGCATCGCACCCTTTAAATATCCGCGCAAGCTGGAGTTTTCTGCATCACTCCCACGCACCGAAACCGGCAAATTGCAGCGCTTCAAGCTGCGTCAACTACAAAGTTAGGACACCCCATGTTTCAAACCTTGCAACCGCCCGGATGGGCTACGGCCAAAGGCTATTCCAACGGCATCGTGGCGCCGGGTCGGACCATATTTCTGGCCGGCATGATTGGCTGGAACGGTCAGTGTCAGTTTGAGAGTGACGATTTTGTCGTCCAGTGTCGCCAGGCCTTACAAAATATTGTCGATACCCTGGCTTGCGCTCAGGCAGGCCCGGAGCATGTGGTGCGCATGACCTGGTACGTAACGGACAAGCAGGAATACCTGCGCCGCGCACGCGAGCTGGGCCGGGTGTACCAGGAGGTCATAGGGCGCCATTACCCGGTGATGACTTTGGTGCAGGTTGTGGCATTGCTGGAAGACCGCGCACAGGTGGAGATTGAAGCTACCGCTGTGCTGCCGGATTGATCGGCTGAGCGGCCGAACGGGTGATGCCTGACCTTGCCCGCTGAATGGGCAGCGCCAGTGGGGGCGCTACCATTGGCATTTACCGGGGCTCGAAGGGCACCTACTTCTGACAAAACCGGGCCAACAACACTAGGTATTGAAGAAAGGTTTTTGCGCCATGCCGGACACCAACACGCGCGCGTCCTACCGTTTTTTCCATCGCTTGCGCGTGCGCTGGGCGGAGGTGGATTTACAAAAAATCGTCTTCAATCCGCACTACCTGATGTACGTGGACACCGCCCTGGCCGACTACTGGCGTGCACTTGCGCTGCCGTATGAGCAAAGCCTACATGCTATGGGTGGTGATTTATTTGTGCGCAAATCAACCCTGGAGTTTCACGCCTCGGCGGTATACGACGATGTACTCGATGTAGGTTTGCGCTGCGCCCGCGTTGGCAACAGTTCGCTGCAATTGGTGAGTGGTATTTTTCGTGGCGATGATTTACTTGTTGGCGCCGAACTGGTGTACGTGTTCGCCGACCCGGTAGCTAAAGTTTCTTTGCCTGTGCCCCAAATATTGCGCGATTTACTTACCCGCTTTGAACAGGGCGAATCGCCCGTGCGCGCCGCAGTGGGCGATTGGCAAAGTCTGCGCGAAGCGGTATGCAGTTTACGCACTCCCGAAGATCGGGATGCCCATGCGAAACACTGCGTGCTCTACAACGCGATGAACGAAGCCATTGCGTGCGGGCGTCTTGCGCTGGGCGCAGATCCGCAGGTCGACGGATTATTCGTCAGCCCCTTGCTGCGCGGTGCCGGATGGTCGCGCGTGGTGCGTCAGCATTTAAATAACGAAATAACGCACACGCCTGAATCAGCCAACAATGTCTAAATGTCTTCCAGTAAAGCGTAGGGCAGCGCCAACATTTGCAGCGCGGGCCCATCGGGCTTAGCCGCGCGCAAACCGCCGCTGTCCGCCGCCTGGGTTTGCAGGCTGGCGATGCATAGCCAGCGCCCATCGGGCGCCTGAGCGGTTTGCACCACGGTGCCGCAGGACTGTTCCGGGTCTGATGCCGAAAACAATTCCTGCCCCACCATTAAGACTGGGCTGGCGGCTACCTCCCAAGAATCCAAAGTACGCAAGATGTACGCGCGCCGTTTGAGCGTGCCACGGAACTGGCTGCGCGCCACCACTTCTTGGCCGGGGTAGCAGCCTTTTTTGAAATTCACGCCACCCACGGATTCGTAATTCAACATCTGCGGCACAAAGGCCTCCATCACGGGTGCGCTGATCGTAGCAATACCGGAAAGCACTTCCCCTAAAGCCCAGTCTGCAGTGCTGCAGAGCGGCGCTTTTGGTGGTGCGCTGTTAGCGGCGCCTATCCAAAGTTGGCGGCGGGTTTGGTGCGCAGGGTACAGATCGATGACATGCGCGTCATCGACTTGCGCAGCGGTCCAGGCGGCGCTGTCCTGCAAGGCGATACAAGCTTCACCCATCAAGCCCCAGAGCGCGTACTCGCCGCTGGCGTCATGAAGCTTCACCTTGGCGCGCAGCACAAACATGGACAAGCGCTTTAGCGTGGCAGCCAGCAAATCGCGGCTGCAAATAAGCAGCAACTGTTCGTGCGGGCCATGTAAACCGATAAAGCTGGCCTGCATCCGTCCCTTGGCACTGCAATATGCCGCCAGGCGCGCATGATGTGCGTCCAGCAACAGGAAGTCGTTCGTTAGCTGGTTGTGGATGAAGCTGGCAGAGTCCGGGCCGGTCAGGGCAATGACACCCAAATGATCTAAAGGCGCAGCGCCTGAGGGCAAGGCATAGTCGGTCTTGGGAAGCGCGGCGGACTGGATAGAGGCGTTTGGGTCAGACAACATGGCGCAATTATGCGTGCCAGCTCCTAACCCGCGCGCCTGTGCGGGTCATGGCACGCTTGTCTCTCGGCCCCCTGGCTGGGCAGCGTAGACCTAGTCCACGATCAGACTGCAGCGCGCCTTGATCTTTTGAAAATCTGCTCGCTCATTGCACAGCTTGACCGCCAGTCGGGCGCCCTGGGCCGATGAACGCACATAGATGGAGCAGCTCAAGGCCATTTTCAGCCCGTCGGTACGGCTGTCAAAACCGGCGGCACAGTGGCCGTACTGGCCCAGGTTGGGCCGCTCGCGGGCATAAAGCTCTTGTAAAGAGCCGGGCAATTGCGAGGGCGAAGTTTTGGGAAATTCCTCGGCAATTACTGCCAACGGCATTGCGGCGAAGTACAGCCAAACTGCCAGCAGTGCGATGCTGCTGCGCAGGACCCCCTGCAGCCTACGAACAAGCGTATTGAGTGGTATGAATTGCATGGTGCCTGGCTAGGTGGATGAAGGCCCCAGACCGATAGGTGCCGGAGCATGCATAGTAATACGGGTGAACAAGCGGTCGTACAACGGCTCGCGCGGGTATTTGCCGGTTAGCGGATTACCCTGTACCGAGAACGCGCTGTTGAGCGCCCTCCAGTCGCCATCGTCCAGGACTTGCAAGGCCTGCGCAAGCACAACTGTTTCTTCCAGCTGCATGTGCTGTAGATAAAAGTCCACGTAAGCTTTCAGAGCAATCTCAAAGCGAGCTCGACGCGAATCACCAAGTAATTCCCATGCCAATAACAGGTGCTGCATTTCCCGTACTTTGGACTCTGCTACCGCATGCTCATGGTTGAGCTGGCCCACTACTTCCCGCGCCACAGTGGAGCGCGCGGCCACGGTGGGAAAAAGCAATTCGCTTTCCTTGGTGTGATGCAGACGCTCGGGAAACTCATCCATGTAAAACAACATGGCGCGCATCACGTCAAAGAATCGCTCTGGTTGGTCTTGCGGGCCGCGTTGCACCATCATCATGCTGGAGCGCAACATCGCCGCCAGCGAGGCGTGCTCCTCCTGGATGATTCGGATACTAGTGTGCAGGGGTTTGGCTTGCGTTTCGGGCATGCGCCGCACTGTCGCATGTCCATTGCAAATGTGGCTTGACTTACATCAAACGCTGTCGTTCAGCCGCAACTGCCCAGCCAACCGCAAGCGCCGCAGTGCTCGCAACCGTCTTTTTTTATAACGGCGCGGGCGCCACATTCGGGGCATTTTTTACCGCCTAAGGGTTGCGTACCCAGGCCGGCATCTGCCAGGCAAGGGCTCTTGCTCTGCGTCTGCCCGCTCAGGCGCATCGAAATAATGTTTTCTATGGCGAAGGCGATGGCTGCTACTTCGGAGTCGTGCCAAAGCGGTACCTGCGCGCCATCCTCACGCGCGAAGGTCCCCAGGCGAACCGGGCCGCGGTCCCAGGCCACTTTGCGCATATCGCCCAATGCGCGCTGCAAAAACCCGCCGCGCGCTGCCAGCGACAACAGGCGCATGCTGGACGTCATCCACTGCTGTGATTCGCCGCTTTGGCCCACAGGCATAAAAAACTCTATCGCCCGGTCCACGATCCCCTGCGGCCCACTGACCGGCAGGAACGAGACGACCAGATACAAAGTCTTGTGGCCCTCCTGGGTCCAATACTCAATTTTTTCAGCGACTGCAGAGAGAGCGCCTTTGGGCCTGCTTTCAATCACACTACGCATCGGATCCGCATTGCTATCGGGCACCCCGCTGATTGACGGCGGCGCGCTTTGAGGTACGTCCAGCACCGAACCCAAAATCGCATTCGGGCGATAGGTGGCCAAGCCCTTGAGGCCGGCTTGCCAGGCCTGCAAATACAAGTCGCGAAACTGCGCAAAGGGATAATCCATCGGTACGTTTACGGTCTTCGAAATCGCCGTATCGATATAGGGCTGCACCGCTTGCATCATGGCAATGTGGTCCTCAGCGGGCATCTCCAAAGCAGACACAAAGTAGTCTGGCAGATGGTCGACATCACCTCCTAAATGGCGGTACAGGCGCCAGGCGTGGTCCTCCACCGCATAGTCCAGGGTGCTTCCATCCGCTAGTCGCTTCTTTCGCCGGTACATCCATGAAAACGAGGGCTCAATCCCGTTGGATGCATTGTCCGCAAAAGCCAAGCTGACGGTGCCGGTTGGCGCAATCGAAAGCAGATGGCTATTACGTAAGCCGTGGGTGCAAATCGCTTCTTGCAAATGCACAGGCAGGCGACTGGCAAAGTTGCCTTCTTGAAAATACTGGCTGGCATCGAAGAGCTCAAACGGGCCACGTTCGGCCGCCAGCGCAATGGACGCGGCATAAGCGGCATCGCGCATATGCCGTGCAATGTCCGAAGCCATCGCCCGACCCGCGTCGCTGTCATAGCGCAGACAAAGCATGGCCAGCACATTACCCAGGCCAGTAAAACCTACGCCGATACGGCGCTTAGCCATGGCCTCGGCCTGTTGCTGGGGTAGGGGCCAAAAAGTGAGGTCCAGCACATTGTCCAAGGCCCGCACTTGCAGCGCCACCGCTTGGGTAAAGGCGTCGAAATCAAAGACCGGGGTGCCAGAGAGCCCAAAGGGATTGCGCACAAAGCGCGGCAAGATCACCGGTCCCAGATCGCAGCAGCCATAGGGCGGCAAAGGCTGTTCACCGCAAGGGTTGGTGGCGCAAATTGTTTCCGTAGCGCGCAAATTATTGTCGCGTGCAATCGTGTCCAAAAACAAGATGCCCGGTTCGGCAAAGTCATAGGCCGATTGCATGATGCTGTCCCACAGCGTCTGCGCCTGCAGCACGGTGTACACCCACAAGCCATCATCGCGCTGGTATGCGCCTTGGGCCACGCGTTCATCACCCGGCTTGGCCACATGCACCAAGTGCCACGCCTGCTGCGATTGGAGGGCGGCAATGAAATCATCGCTTACCGCCACGGATACATTGAAGTTGTTCCAGCGTCCGGGCGTGCGCTTGGCGGTGATGAATTCCATTACGTCCGGGTGGTCAATACGCAGCACGGCCATTTGGGCGCCTCGCCGCGCACCCGCACTCTCTACCGTGGCGCAGGACTGGTCGAATACATTGATGTAGCTGCAGGGCCCGGAGGCCAGCGAGCCAGTGCCTTTGACGTACGCGCCGCGTGGCCTGATGCGCGAAAAGTCGTATCCCACTCCACCGCCACGCCGCATGGTTTCAGCCGATTCGCGCAAAGCTTCGTATATGCCGGGGTAACCCTCGTGGTCCAAGCCTTGGATGCAGTCACCCACCGGCTGCACAAAGCAGTTAATCAACGTAGCCTCCAAACCCGTACCGGCCGAACTCATGATGCGACCAGCACCTATAGCGCCGTCCATCAAGTTAGCTAAAAACAGGGCGGTATAGCGTTCCTGCTCACCTGGCGTTTCCACCGAAGCCAGTGCGCGGGCGACGCGCAAATAGACGTCTTGGGCCGAGCTTTCGCCGGGCTTGAGGTATTTTTCCTGCAAGACGTCGATGCTGATACTTTGGGCGGGCAATGCGCCGGGCGCGGCATCCAAACTGAACGCGCTCATACAAACTCCCTTTCAAAAGGCTGCGGCTCGATAGCGCCCAACAGCCATTGCATTAACTCCGCTACCGAGCGAATCTGCTTGCCAAAAGGCAAGACTCCAGCACCGCGAAAGAACAATCCTTTTTGGGCATCGCCCTCAAACGCGTGCCCCAGTTGCTGGTCGATACAAAATTGGCCGATGGCGGCGTCGCCATCGCGCAGGCCGCAGTGGGCCAGGCAGTCAAAAGACATATTGCATTTCTTTTTTTGGTGTGCCGCCGCTTGCAGTTTGGGCACGATACGTAGGTATTTATTTAGCCAAGGCGTTCGCACGGCGCGAGCGGGCAGGCCCGAGACGCTCATGAACTCCACAATGTCTTTGGCCTGGGCATTGGCCAGTACGCGCTTAAATCCGTCGGCTGCATCGCATTCGTGGGTCACGGCAAACGCGGTACCCAGTTGCGCGGCCGATGCGCCCAAGCCCTGCAGACGCAAAATATCCTCCCGTGTGGAAACGCCACCAGCGGCAATTAGCGGAATTTTTCCCTCCAGACCGGCGCTTTTGAAGTATTCCAGCACCTGCGGAATAGCGACATCAAAATCAAAGCGCCTGTCCTGCAAATCTGCCACCTTGGCAGCGCCCAGATGGCCTCCTGCTAGGCGCGGGTGTTCGATCACTACGGCGTCGGGCAAACGGCCACGTTTTTCCCATTTACGCACCACCAGTTGCACTCCGCGTGCGTCCGACAAAATGGGTATCAAAGCAGTGCTTGGAAATTCGCGCGCCATATCGGGTAGGTCCAGCGGCAGTCCGGCGCCGACAACCAAGGCATCCGCACCGCTTTCCAAGGCTTGTTGCACCAGGCCGCTGTATTGGCTCAGTGCCTTCATGATGTTGACGGCAATTGCGCCCCGCCCGCCCGACAGCGCTTTAGCACGGCGGATTTCCCGGTCCAAGCCCACCAGATTGGCCGCTTCGATGGTTTGGCGGGCATCTGCTTCTTTGTCCAGATGGCCGGTCTTTGCCATAAGGTCGGGATGTAAACGTCGCAAATCGACCGATGACACCGTCCCCAGCGCCCCCGTCGCAGCTACTGCGCCAGCAAGTCCGCCGGCCGAAATGCCCACGCCCATACCGCCTTGCACCACGGGTAAGAGCGAGCGCCCTGCCAAGTTCCAGTTCGTCAGCCCCGACTGTCTACCCATCGCTGCTAAATCATTCGCGCACCCTGCGTCCACGCACACACCCGTATCCATCATGTCTTTTTCCCACAGGACGAAAGTCCTTGGCCTGCGAGGCTAGTCCAACTTCGGCTCAAATCAGGACGATTGCCATGCTGTTTGCGCGATATGCACATTGCCATTGATCTTGGTCAATCAATTGCGCGAAGGGGCATCCTTTATCATCGACCGGTTCATTTTTATGGGGCTACTGCAGCGTGCGTTTTTTCTTTTTCCGCTTACTAGTTCCGCTCATACTGGTGCTGGGCGCTGCGAGCGCATGGTGGCTTTGGTTCCCGATCAGTCTGCCGCAGGCGGTGGCAGAAGTTTCCATCGAACCAGGAACCAGCCCCAAGGAAGTCGCCGCCGCAGTGGCAAAAGGTGGGGTTCCCGTTAACGCCACACTTTTGTACCTCTGGTTCCGGCTTTCAGGCCAATCGCGCCAAATCCGTGCCGGTAGTTACGAATGGACTGGCCAAGCCAGCCCATGGCAAATATTGCGCAAGCTGGTTCGGGGGGATCAAAGCTCAGGCAGTGTGACCATCGTGGAAGGCTGGAATATCAGGCAGGTGCGTGAAGCATTGCGTAAGGCCGACAACTTAAAGCCCGAGTCTGCCAAGCTCAGCGATGCGCAATTGATGCAGGCCCTGGAGCGGCCCGGCGTGCACCCAGAAGGACGCTTTTTTCCCGATACCTACACGTACTCCAAAGGTTCAACCGATCTGGCGGTGTTGCGCCGTGCCATGCGCTCGATGGATAGCCACCTCGCTGCCGCATGGGAGCAGCGCAACACCAAAGTACCCTTGCGAACGCCGGAACAAGCCTTGATCCTTGCCAGTATTGTGGAAAAAGAAACTGGCTTGCTAAGCGACCAAGGCCAGATCTCGGCCGTTTTTCATAACCGCCTCATTTTGGGCATGCGACTGCAAACCGATCCGACCGTCATTTATGGCATGGGCACGCGTTTTGAGGGCAATATCCGCAAGTCCGATTTGACGACCGACACGCCCTACAACACTTACACGCGCGACGGTCTGCCGCCCACGCCGATTTCTATGCCGGGTAAGGCAGCGCTGCACGCAGCCTTGCATCCAGCGCCGTCTAAAGCCTTGTTTTTTGTGGCTCGAGGTGACGGGAGCAGCGAATTTAGCGCGACGCTTGAGGAGCACAATCG
>CAMDHL010000063.1 GCA_945898105.1 Comamonas sp. lk
ATCGATGAATACGGTTAATGAGGAGGAAATTACAATGATTCAAAACAGATTGAATAACAGACCGAGGAAAAGACTTGGATTCAAAACACCTTCAGAGGTGTTCCATCAATCTTTAAAGCGCGTTGCGCTTCGAACTTGAATCCGCCTAACTTTTCAATACATGAAATACCCAGAAACATTTTAAGGGATGGTAAATTCAAGTGAAGCCAACTCGCAGTTCTAGACAAGTACAAGCTACCGGTCGGCGGGGCATTGCAGGTCGGGGCAGGCCACAATTTCTGAAGCCAAGCTTAAAACTATCAGACGACCGATGTTCTTTGCGCATAGCGTACCCAGGGTATATGCTTAGCGCACCATGATCTATAAATTCAAATCCAAGGCAAGCGGCGATCTCATCATGCTAGAGGAGAACGGACGTTCTATATTGAGCATCATCGGAAAAACAGACCCACAGACACTCAAGCAAGGTATCGTTTTGCCAAAGGACATGCCCGCTGCGATTGTCGCCCTGCAACAGGCAGTGATCGAAGAAGAGGCTCGAATCCAAGAAAAAGCAAACGCTGCACGGGAAGCGGGACTCGCTAAGGCGGTTGGGACACAAGGCATCGGTCTGCGCCAACGCAGCCTGCCGTTTATTCGAATGCTCGAGCGCTGCCACGCCGAAAACAAAGAAATCGTCTGGGGCGTATAGCCACAGACGATTTCAAGGGGTTCTAAAGTGTCCTAACCACGACTTGATCTGACGGTTACTGCTTACGCAGCGACGGTAGTTGTCGGCATTGTCCGATCCAGCTGTTTTTCAAGGGCGATGGCCTTTGAATCTAAAAATGTCTGCCAGGGTGTTTTGCCGAAACAGTGTTTTCCAGAATGCGCCCGCTCTTCATTGTACGAACGCACCCATTCATCGACATCGGCCTGTAATTGCTCCAGTGAGGTGTACAACTTACGCCTGAAGGCGCTTGCATAAAACTCGTTCTGGATGGTCTGGTGAAACCGCTCGCAGATGCCATTGGTTTGCGGACTTTTTGTTTTGGTGCGCGTATGCTCGATACCCTCGAGGTCCAGGTACAGCGCAAACTCATGGTGCTCGCGGTTACCGCAGTACTCGCTGCCTCGGTCGGTCAATATCCTAAGCAGTGGCACGCCGTTCTCTTCGTACCAAGGCAGCACCCTGTCATTGAGCATATCCGCAGCAGTAATGGCGTGTTTGCGGTCATAGAGTTTGACCATGACGGTCTTGCAATAGCTGTCAATGAACGTCTGCTGGTAAATGCGGCCAACGCCTTTGATATTGCCAACGTAATAGGTGTCCTGGCACCCCAGATAGCCCGGGTGCTCGGTTTCGATTTCCCCGTGTGCCTGCTTTTCCTCTCGGGCTTTTTCCAGGGCACGTAACTGGTCTTCCGTGAGTATGAGCCCATCCTGGGCAATCTTGGCTGATAAGGCCTTGAGCCGCTTGTCAAATGTCTCCAGATCGTGGCGCAACCAAATGGAGCGTACGCCACCACTGGAGATGAAAGTGCCGCGCTTGCGCAGCTCATTGCTCACCCGAGCTTGGCCGTATGCAGGTTGCTCAATGGCAAACTCCACCACAGCCTTTTCGATAGCTGGGTCAACACGATTTTTCAAGACCGGCTTCCTACGACTGATCTCCACCAAGGCGGCTTCGCCGCCCTGGTCGTACAGCTCCTTGAAACGGTAAAAACTGTCCCGGCTAAATCCCATGACCTTGCAGGCCTTCGATACGCTGTCGAGTTGCTCAGCAAGCCGAAGCAGGCCCACCTTGTTCTTTATCACTTTGCTCTGTTGTGCAATATTCATCTGACTTTCCTTCCTCTTGCAAACCCTGCAAGAATATCAAAATGTCAGATTAAGTCTTGATTAGTACATCTAAAGTACCCCACCCCGCTATTGACGGGCCGTAAAGACTTTAGTCAATATATTCCTTAGCTGCTGCGATCACTGGACCCCATTTGGCAATTTCCGCAGCCACGAATTTCTTATGCTCTGCCGGTTCGATGCGCTTGTCCGTGATCACCACCGCACCTAAAGCCTCTTGTTTCTTAATAAAGTCCGGATCTTTCAATGCTACTTTCAAGGCTGCGTTCAATTTGGTGACTACGTCAGCCGGTGTACCTTTTGGCGCGTACAAACCATGCCAAATAGTGACTTCGAAGCCTTTTAAACCATCTTCCTGTAGGGTTGGAATATCTTTGAGCGCGGGGGTAGTTAGGCGCTTGGAGGTTGTAACGCCATAGGCATTAACTTTTTTCGCCTCGATTTGTGCCGAGGTATTTGTCGTCTGGTCACACATCAGATCGATTTGTCCGCCGATCAAATCCGTCATCGCAGGCGCTGTGCCTTTATAGGGAATAGCCGTCATATCCACCTGTATCGCGTTTTGGAACATCAGACCACAAAGGTGTGAGGCAGAACCGATACCGGCGTTACCCAAATTGATCTTGCCCTTGTTGGCATTCAACCAATCGCGCAACTCCTTGAAGTTTTTAGCCGGCATGGAGGGGCGGGTAATGACGGTCATCGGCACATCATTGATCATGCCCAGGTACTCAAAATCCGAATCAATTTTGAAAGGCATATTGCGCATTAAATTAGGCATGCTAGCCATGGCAATATGGTTGAGCAAAATCGTGTAACCGTCAGGGTTGGCCTTGGCTACTTTATTAGAGCCGATAGAGCTACCCGCACCTAATACGTTCTCAATGATGATGCTGGCATCACCCAGCGGTTTGCGCATGGCCTCGGCCAGATCACGCGCCACCCTATCTGTCGGGCCACCGGCTACAAAGGGGACCACAATAGTGATGGGTTTTGCAGGATAGGTTTGCGCAAAAGCAGCGAAGCTCAGCATTGTCAAGCTTGCTAATAGAAGTCTCTTCATAATGGTCTCCAACGGGTAAAAACCTGAGTCTATCGCCTATTGCCTAGGGCAGGCATTCAAAATGCTTGTTTTAGCGCATATCCGAACCGAAGAAAGTCCCCACGAAGGTTAAGCCAATGGGTCAAACGCTTATCGGTAACTGCGAGCGTCTTCAATTACTTTGCCATCATTAGGCAAACTACCGGGCGCTGCCATCTCCACCGTACCGCGCAGTTTGGTCACATCGCGGATGGCTTCACCTATTCGAACCGACAAACCTTCGCTAAAACTGGCGCTTTCGACCTTCAGAGTCATTTCATCCTGGGCCATGGCACCACTCACGACCAGACGGGCGCGCAATACCTCGGGGAAACGCCGCACGATGTCTGCCACCTGTTTCGGATGCACAAACATGCCGCGGATTTTGGTGGTTTGGTCGGCACGCCCCATCCAGCCGCGGATGCGCGTATTGGTGCGTCCACTCGGGCAGTCGCCAGGCAAGACCGCCGACAGGTCGCCGGTACCAAAGCGGATCAAGGGATAAGCGGGGTTCAAACTAGTAACTACCACTTCGCCAACTTCGCCTGCCGCGACCGGATCACCCGTTCCGGGGCGCACGATCTCTACGATCACGCCCTCCTCGAGTACCAAGCCCTCGCGGGCGGTCGTCTCGTAAGCGATCAAACCGACGTCAGCGGTTGCATAGCACTGGTAGCCCTGCACGCCGCGCTCGGCCAACCAATCGCGCAAAGAGGGGGGGAAAGCCTCGCCCGATACCAAGGCTTTGCGCACGCTGGGCAGGGCCACGCCCAACTCGCCAGCTTTTTCCACGATGATTTTCAAGAAGCTGGGGGTACCGATATAGCCCGCTGGCTGTAACTCGGCCATCGCCGCGACCTGTTGCTCCGTCTGCCCAGTGCCACCGGCAAATACCGTACAGCCCAAAGCGTGAGCCCCGGTCTCCATCATGGATCCTGCCGGCGTAAAGTGGTAGCTAAAACAGTTATGGATGAGCTCCCCGCGACGAAATCCGGCAGCAAACATCGCGCGCGCCATACGCCAATAATCCCGCTGCGTGCCCTCAGGCTCATAAATCAGACCGGGGCTGGCGAACACGCGGGGCATGTGCGGCCCAAATCCCAAAGTACTAAACCCTCCGAATACATCGCCGCCCACAGCGCGCGCAGCTTTTTGCATATCCATCAACTCCTGCTTTCGCACCACTGGCAAGCGGGCCAAAGCGGCCAGAGAGTTGACCTCATCGGCCTTCACCCCAGCCAGGCTACTAACAAAAGCCGGGGCGTGCACTTGCGCATGGGCCACCTGCACAGGCAGCGCTTGCATCCATGCGGTTTCGCGCGCCTGCTGCGTACGCGTTTCCAGGGCATCGTAATGCTCAGCCATAGATACTCCTGAAAATTTAAGCGAGCCAGCGCTTGCGACGCTTGTAGCTCTTCACGTCTTTAAAACTCTTACGCTCGCCACCGCCGACGCCAAGGTAAAACTCTTTCACATCCTCATTGGTGGCCAGCTCACGTGCGATGCCATCCATCACCACCCGGCCTGACTCCATGATGTAGCCATAGTCCGCGTAACGCAGCGCCATATTGGTGTTTTGTTCGGCCAAAAGAAAGGTCACTTTTTCTTTCTGGTTCAGGTCTTTAACGATTTCAAAAACCTCTTCGACAATCTGTGGCGCCAGCCCCATGGAGGGCTCGTCTAGCAATACCATGGTAGGGCTAGCCATCAAAGCGCGGCCAATAGCACACATCTGCTGTTCACCGCCCGACGTGTAGGCTGCCTGGCTGGTACGGCGCGTTTTCAGGCGGGGAAAATAGGCATAGACTTTTTCCAGATTGGCCGCGATCTCGGCCTTGTTCTTGCGCGTGTAACTGCCTGTGAGCAGGTTCTCTTCGATCGTTAAGTGGGCAAAACAATGGCGACCTTCCATAACTTGCACCACACCGCGCTGGACCAGATCGGCCGGCGTAAGGTTCTCGATGCGCTCGCCACGCAATTCGATACTGCCTTTGGTGACCGCTCCGCGCTCGCCTTTCAGCAAATTAGAAACCGCGCGCAAAGTTGTGGTTTTGCCGGCACCATTGCCGCCCAAAATCGTGACGATAGCGCCTTGGGGTACCTGCAAGGAAACACCCTTGAGCACCAAAATAACATGGTTGTAAATGACTTCAATGCCATTGACATTGAGGCCGATAGTGGGGGCTTCAGCCATAGTAGAAATGCCCGTTAAACCTGGGGAAAAAGCGCGCCAGAACGCACTTTCCCCAGGCCACTCTGAACGAGTGGCCTGGGTGCTTGTTAAGGCGGTGAACGATCAGGTCTGGCAGTCCTTGGCATCGCGACGGGTCAGCTTTTTCTCAGCGGCGTATTTGTCAGCATATTGACGCACCAGCGGCTTGATGATGGAGGTGTCTGCCTCAATCCAATCCGATGCGTACTGCCATTTTTTGCCGTCCCAAGTATGGATGCGGGCAGAACGTGAGCCTTCATGATCCACACAGGTCGTGCTGATGGGCTTCATCACGGAGTCCAGCTTGAGCGCCTTTAAACGCTTAGCATCTACGGCCAAGTTCTCCAGGCCCCAACGGATTTGCTCTCCGTCCATAACCTTACCCTTACCGAAGCGCTCCTGCGCACGGCGCACGGCCTCCACGCCAAGCGCTGCGCTAACCATGCCCCGGTTGTACAGCACGGTCGATACTTCTTCAATGGGACCGGTACCCTGGCCTTTGCCGTGCACGAACTTCTTGATGTCTCCGATAACGGCACCGCCCTCGCCGGTCGCGACCAAGCCGCTGTAGCCCTTAGCTGCCTCACCAATGTCCTTGACATCCGGTTCGCCAGCAGACCACCACACGCCATACATTTTTTCGCGTGGGTAACCGGTCGCGACAGCCTCTTTCAAGGCCGCAGAATTCATCACACCCCAACCCCAGAGCAATACATAGTCAGGACGATTTTGGCGGATTTGCAACCAGGTGGCTTTTTGCTCAATACCAGGTGCAGTCACCGGCAGCAAGCTCAAATCAAAGCCTTGCATCTTGGCGCGCTCTTGCAACAAAATGATCGGCTCTTTGCCATAGGGACTGTCGTGATACACCAAGGCAATTTTCTTGCCCTTCAAATTTCCGCCTTCTTTGGCCGTGATGTGCTGCATCAAAATATCAGCCCCAGACCAATAAGTACCCATAAGCGGAAAATTCCATTTGAAAACGCCGCCATCGCTGGACTCGGAGCGGCCGTAACCGCCGGTAATCAGGGCGTTCTTGTCGTTAGGCGCCTTTTCCGTCAAAGCGAAGGTAATGCCAGTGGATAGCGGCTGAAAAATCGCTCCCGATGCTTTACCTTTAAGCCGCTCATAGCACTCTACGCCGCGGTCGGTGGCATAGGCGGTATCACACTCCTCAAAGGTGAGCTTCACGCCATTGATGCCGCCATCACGGGCATTGATCAGCTTGAGGTAGTCCACAAAACCGTTGGCCCATGGCACGCCATTGGGGGCATAGGCGCCAGAGCGGTAAGGCAGGACCGGGAAAAATTGCTCTTTTGCCTGGGCAAATGACGCCGTGGGCACTAAGGCCGAAACAGCGCCAGCCACCAAGGCGATAGCCAATGTGAGCTTACGAATCGTCATACATGTCTCCTTGAATATTGAAACAAACTACCAACAAAAAACCAACCCAAACAACCAAAAATCAATGCGGGAAAGGCCAAATACGCATCTTTTGCTTGCCCACGCTCCACAAGCGCGCCAAACCGTGCGGCTCCACAATCAGGAACCAGACGATCAGCGCTCCAAACACTATAAATTCGGCGTGAGTCAATGTCGCCGTGTCCACATTAAATCCAAACAAATGCCCCAAGACGGGCAGGAACTGGTTGATCGCAATCGGCAAGACAACAATAAAAGCGGCGCCAAAAAAGCTGCCCATCACTGAGCCCATGCCACCCAAAATCACCATAAACAGCAACTGAAACGAGCGGTCCACCGAAAAGGCAGCAGGTTCCCAGGAGCCCAAGTACACAAAAGCCCACAGGCCTCCGGCCACGCCGACAATAAAGGAACTCACTGCAAAAGCGCTGAGCTTGGCGTACATAGGGCGAATACCGATCACGGCCGCGGCCACGTCCATGTCGCGGATGGCCATCCACTCACGACCGATCGCGCCACGCACCAGGTTTTTCGCGAGCAAGCCAAACACCACCAAAAAGCTTAAACAGAACAAATACTTGGCTAGCGGCGTGGTAATTGCAAAACCCAGCACCTGCAAATCTGAAACCGAGGCCGTGCCCGAGGCCGAGTCATTGGTGAACCACGTGATGCGCAAAAACGCCCAGTCGCAGAAAAACTGCGCCGCTAAGGTGGCCACTGCCAAGTACAAGCCTTTGACCCGCAAGCTGGGCACACCAAAAAATATACCAACCAGGGTAGAAAACACGCCCCCCAAGAGTAGCGCTAGCACCACCGGCATACCGTCGACCCGGACAAAAAAGTTGTAGGCTGCATACGCGCCCACCGCCATAAAGGCACCGGAACCCAAAGAGATCTGGCCGCAGTAACCGACCAAAATATTGACCCCCAAAGCCGCCAGCGACAGGATGAGGAAGGGCACCAAAATAGCGCGGAACATGTATTCGTCGGCCAAGAAAGGCACGCCGATAAATGCAAAGGCGATGAGCAGCAATACACCGACACGATCCTGGGTGATGCCGAAGATCTGCTGGTCTGCGTGGTAGCTGGTTTTGAATTGGCCGTTTTCTCTGTAAAACATGGTGTGTACCTTCAGACGCGGTCAATGATTTTTTCACCGAACAGGCCTTGCGGACGGAACAGCAAGACGATCAGCGCCAAAACATAGGCAAACCAGATTTCAATGCCGCCACCCACATAAGGCCCGAGGAAAACCTCAGAGAGTTTTTCGCCCACACCAATAACCAAGCCTCCCAAAATCGCGCCGGGTACCGAGGTAAGTCCACCCAAAATTACCACTGGCAAGGCGCGCATAGCGACCGTGGACAAGGTAAATTGCACACCCAACTTGCTACCCCAGATCATGCCGGCCACCAGCGCCACCACACCGGCCACACACCAAACCACCACCCAGATACGGTCTAGCGGAATACCGATGGACTGCGCCGCCTGGTGGTCGTCGGCCACCGCGCGCAGAGCGCGGCCAGTCGATGTTTTCTGGAAAAAAAGAGTGAGCAAAATAACCAGGCCCGCAGCAATCGCGGCGGCAATCAGGTCTTCTTTGTTAATCAAAATGCCGCCTGGGAAGGTAGATTCAAAAGCCATGATGGGCTCTTTGGGCATACCGATGTCGATCTTGTAAATATCACTACCAAAAATCGTCTGTCCCACGCCGTCGAGCAAATAAGCAATACCCAGTGTCGCCATCAGCAACGTCGTGCCTTCTTGGTTCACCAAATGGCGCAGCACAAAGCGCTCAACGGTCCAGGCCACCAGAAACATCACTACGCCCGCCAGGATAAAGGCTATCGAGGTAGTCACCAAACGGTTATCCGAGATACCGGTCCACAGCGGCACCCACTCGGCAAAACGCGCCATCGCAAGGGCCGCAAACAAAACCATCGCACCCTGAGCGAAATTGAACACACCCGAGGCTTTGTAAATCAGCACAAAGCCCAGTGCCACCAGGGAATACAGCATGCCGGCCATCAGGCCGCCAAGCAAAGTCTCAAGAAAAAATCCCATGGTTACACACTTTCTCCAAATACCCACACGCCGCTTTTTTGCATATCGTTTTGCATCGCCTTAACCTGCCTTTAATGGCTAGTGCCCAGATAGGCGCTGATCACATCCGGGTTGTTGCGCACCTCGTCAGGTGTGCCATCACCGATCTTTTTACCGTAGTCCAGCACCACCACGCGGTCGCTGATATCCATCACCACGCTCATATCGTGCTCAATCAGCACGACGGTGGTACCAAACTCATCATTCACATCCAGCACAAAGCGGCACATGTCCTGTTTTTCTTCGACATTCATGCCGGCCATAGGTTCATCTAGCAGCAAGACCTGCGGCTCCATCGCTAAAGCGCGACCCAAATCTACACGCTTTTGCAAACCATAGGGCAGTTGTCCAACTGGCGTTTTGCGGTAAGCCTGGATTTCCAGAAAATCAATGATGCGCTCCACCGCTTCGCGGTGCATGATTTCTTCGCGCTCGGCTGGACCGATACGCAGCGCCTGCAAAAAGATATTGCTTTTGATTTTCAGGTTACGGCCTGACATCAAGTTATCCAGCACGCTCATGCCTTTAAACAAAGCCAAGTTTTGAAAGGTGCGGGCAATACCCATACTCGCCACTTCGTGGCTGTCCATATGGCTAAAGGTTTTACCCCGGAAGGTAATCGAACCCTGCTGCGGCGTGTACACCCCGTTGATGCAGTTGAGCATCGAGCTTTTACCCGCACCATTGGGCCCAATGATGGCGCGAATCTCATGCTCGCGCACGTCAAAGGAAATATCGGTCAGCGCCTTCACACCACCGAAGGCAAGGGAAATATTACTGACGTTCAAAACAACGTCGCCGATTTTATTGCTCATGCTGCGGCCTTTACAGGGGCGAAAATCTTGGCGTCGTCAATCTTCAGGGTGGCGCTTACGCTGCCGGTACGCCCGTCTTCAAACTTCACCTGGGTTTCAATAAACTGCTCGCTGCGCCCTTGGTAGAGCGCGTCCACCAGCACCTGGTACTTCTCTGCGATATAGCCTCGGCGTACTTTATTTGTGCGCGTCAGTTCGCCGTCATCGGCGTCCAATTCCTTGTGCAACACCAGAAAGCGGCTGACCTGGCTACCTGCCAGCAATGCGTCGCGGCTAAG
>CAMDHL010000064.1 GCA_945898105.1 Comamonas sp. lk
CGCAAAATTGATGAAGACTTGATGCTGGGGGACACCAGTCGCGCTTTGCACCAAATCCCGGTGTCCGAATTTCCGGTGTTGCTCGACTACACCGGGCGTGGCGTCATTACCACCGCAACATATGCTGCACGCCAGTTCGGCGTAGGCTCGGCCATGGGCTTGATGAAGGCGGCCAAGCTCTGCCCGCAAGCTGTTTTACTACCGGTGGATTTTGCGCAATACCGGCATTATTCGCAGCGCTTTAAATCCATCATTACCGACATTGCGCCGGTCATGGAAAACCGGGGCGTGGACGAGGTGTATATCGACTTTACCGAGGTACCCGGTGGCCAGCGCGAAGGCGGCCGTGTGCTCGCACGCTTGATTCAAAAGGCAATTCTTGAAGAGACGGGCTTGACCTGTTCGGTAGGTGTGGCGCCCAACAAACTGCTAGCCAAGATGGCCAGTGAATTTAATAAGCCCAATGGTATTTCCATCGTCGCGGAAGAAGACCTGCAGCCCATGATCTGGCCGCTGGCCTGCCGCAAAATCAATGGAATTGGCCCCAAAGCAGACGCCAAGCTCAAGGGCCACGGCATTGACACCATTGGCCAACTGGCGCAGCGAGACCCGGCGTGGCTAGTAGAAACATTTGGCAACAAAACCGGCGTCTGGTTGCATGACGCCGCCTGGGGCCGCGACAACCGGCCCGTGGTCACCGAAAGCGAACCGGTCAGCATGAGTCGGGAAACCACGTTCGACCGGGACCTAGACGCAGTGCGCGACCGCGCCGAGCTGGGCGCCGTGTTCACACGCTTGTGCGAGCAGGTGGCTGCTGATTTGCAGCGCAAAGGCTATGTCGGCAGAACCATCGGTATCAAGCTGCGTTATGCGGATTTTCTGATCGCGACCCGAGACCATAGCCTGACCCAATACACGGCCGACTCCATCGAAATCCGCCGCGCTGCGGGCCTTTGCCTGAAGCGTGCGCCGCTCCAAAAACGCTTGCGTCTCCTCGGTGTCAGGGTGGGCTCGCTGCTGCGGGCGGAGGACGCTAAGCTATTGCCCATAGAACCGGAGACACCCCATGACCGCAATGCATTGCTTTTCCCTGACGATTGAAAACCACATCGCCCACCTGGTACTGAACCGCCCCGAGGCCCTGAACACCATGGGACCGCGCTTTTGGAGCGAGTTGGACACCGTACTCACCGATCTGCACAAAAACAAAGCTGCCCGCGTGCTGGTGATTAGCAGCGCAGGCAAACATTTCAGCGCGGGCATGGCGCTGGAAAACTTCGCCGGCGCCATCCAGATGGACGACCAATCGCCCGAAGGTCGCGCTGCAATTTTTGATAATTTGACCGCTATGCAGGCCACCTTCACCAAATTGGAGACGCTGCGCATTCCGGTAATCGCGGCCTTGCAGGGCGGCGTGATTGGTGGCGCGGTGGACATGGTCACTGCCTGCTGCATTCGCTACGGCAGCAAAGATACTTTTTTCTGTATCCAGGAAATAAATATTGGCATGGTGGCCGATGTCGGCACCTTACAGCGCCTGCCCAAGTTAGTACCGCTGGCCGTGGTGAAAGAACTGGCCTACACCGGAAGACGCATGGGCGCTGAGAAGGCGCTGGGCTACGGCCTGCTCAACGCCGTTTTTGAAACCCACGAACAAACTGTGGAAGCGGCATTGCAATGCGCCGTTGAGATCGCATCCAAGCCGCCGGTCGCCATTTGGGGCACCAAGCAAGCAGTGCACTATGCGCGAGACCACACCGTCGATGAAGCGCTCAAACAAATGGGTTGGCTGCAAGCAGCTATTTGGAGCAACCGCCATGTGGGCGAAGCGGTGATGGCATTTCAGGGCAAGCGCACCGGCAATTACCCGGACCTCGCAGAACTCAAGTCCTTCAACGACTTAGCCTGATCGCGCTTACTGCCGCGCAGTACGCGTATTGGCCGGAGGCTTTTGCGGATGACTGGTGCGAAAGGGATTGATGTCCAAGCCGCCGCGCCGGGTGTAGCGGGCATAGACCGATAGCTTGATCGGTTTGCAGCGCGTCCAAATGTCCATAAAGATGCGCTCCACGCATTGCTCATGAAATTCATTGTGGTTGCGAAAGCTCACCAGGTATTGGAGCAAACCTTCTTGGTCAATCGCATCGCCGGTGTAGCTAATTTGCACGCTGCCCCAATCGGGCTGGCCGGTCACCAGGCAATTGCTTTTTAGCAGATTGCTCACTAACACCTCGCTTACCGGCGCCTCACCCAGGCTCACACGCAGCAAATCGGGCGCAGGGGTGTAACGCGTGCATTCAATATCCAACCGGTCCAGGCTTAAGCCGTCCAACTCGTAGATGGGTTCGCGATCAAACAATTCGGGCGCGATCAGACGCAGACCCACGCTGCCCTGCACCGGGGCACCGCGCCACAGTGCTTCGGCCACGTCTTTGCGCATATGGACCAGTACCTCATCGCTATCGGCAAATACGGTGTTGTTAAAGCTATTGAGGTAGAGCTTGAAGGACTTGCTCTCGATGATGTTGGGGCTTTCGCAAGGCACAGTGAAATGCGCCAGCGCCAGCTGCGGCTTTCCGCGCGGGTTGAGCCAACTCAGCTCAAACGCCGTCCATAGATCGGCTCCGAAAAATGGGGGGTCGCCCGTAATGCCCAATTCGCTGCGTTTGTCTGAACGTGGCAGCGGGAACAAAAGGCTGGCGTCATACTGGTCTATGTAGCTGGAGGCTTTGCCCAGCGGTGATTGCTCGGGTTTGGCGGAGGCGGATGTGGTGTTCATAGCTTTTTAGGCGCCTGCTAACTTGCGGCGAAACACCAATCGATCTGGCGTGGACACCTTAGCAGCCAGCTTGTAGCTATCGCCGGTGAAGTCCTGCAATTGCTCCGGCTTATCCATGCGCTGCTCAATCGCAAAACGCATCATGGCGCCGCGCGCTCGTTTAGCGTTGAAACTGATAATTTTGTACACGCCGTTTTTATAGTCTTCAAACACACATTCAATCACCTTCGCCTTGAGTAACTTAGGCTTGACGGATTTGAAATACTCTTGCGAAGCCAGGTTAACGAGCACCGGCTCGGCATCGCCCTGCAGGCGTTCATTCAGGTAATCGGTGATGCGACTGCCCCAGAACTGGTACAGATCGCTTCCTTGCTCCGTGGGCAAGCGGGTGCCCATTTCGAGACGGTAGGGCTGCATCAAGTCCAAAGGCCGCAGCACACCGTACAAACCGCTGAGCACGCACACATGCGCTTGCGCCCAGGCCAAAGCATCTTCACCCAGCGCGCGAGCGTTCAGGCCGTCATAGACATCACCGTTAAAGGCTAGCAGCGCCTGGCGTGCATTTCTTTCCGTCGCGCGCGGCGACCACGCTTGGTAACGCGCCACGTTCAGGCCGGACAGCGCGTCACTTAAATCCATGAGTTCGGAAATTTGCGGTGGCGTGTAGCCGCGCAGTACCTTGATAAGCGCTTGCGACTGCTTGACAAATAAAGGCGCCGAATGCGTCTGCAACTTGAGTGGTGTTTCGTAATCCAGGGACTTGGCGGGCGAGAGAACAAACAGCATAGTCTTGATCGGGTGCACAGGTGAAAGCCGAATTGTCGCCTGAAGTTCGGACGGGCGTACGCCACAATGGGCTTACGCTGCGCAATGCCTAAGCCCTGGTCGAGGCCAAATAGCCAACGCAAACCCCGCAGCCAGCAGCCCGGTGTAAGCCGCGCTGCCGCTGCGCTAGGGCATCTCGACCACTCTGCTGGTCAGGCGGCGCACGAATGGGAGCACTGCCATCAAGGTCGGAAAGGCGATGAGCCAAGAGAGGCCCCAAGAGCCAAGCCACAGTTGCAGCACGCCGGGCGCCAAGCCCACGCCGCGCAAGGTGCTGATTCCTGAAATCAAGCAGGTCATGATGCAGGACAAGAAAAAAGGCAGGACGATTGCCGCATAGCGCGCTGGCAATTTACGAAAGCCGGTTGACGGTGGGGACAGGTTTTCCATGGGTGCGATGGTAACTTCCGGGCGCCAACTGCAGGCGCCTCTGTAAAATTGACGCTCTTTCCCCTGCGCCGCCGCACTGCGGCTGCGGCCACTCATTTAAAGCCCCATGTCAACAACACTTCCTGACCAGCCCGGATTGCAATCCCTGTCCAAGTCTTTTGAACCCGCTGCGCTAGAGGCACACTGGGGGCCGGAATGGGAAAAACGCGGTTACGGCCTGGCAGGCGTGCGTGGCAGCGGCCAGGCCGACGCCAGTCAACCCTCGTTTGCAATTCAGCTACCGCCGCCCAATGTGACCGGCACGCTGCACATGGGGCATGCGTTTAACCAAACCATCATGGACAGCCTGACGCGCTATCACCGCATGCGCGGCTTTAACACCGCATGGGTGCCGGGCACCGACCATGCAGGCATCGCCACCCAGATCGTAGTGGAGCGCCAATTGCAGGACAAGGGCATCAGCCGCCACGCCATGGGCGCGACGCCACCTGAAGCGCGCAAAAACTTTATCGCCAAGGTTTGGGAGTGGAAAGAAGAGTCGGGCAACACCATTACCCGCCAGATGCGCCGCATGGGCGACAGCGTGGACTGGAGCCGCGAGTACTTCACGATGGACGCCAAGCTTTCGGGCGTGGTGACCGAAACCTTTGTGCGCCTTTACGAACAGGGCCTGATCTACCGGGGTAAACGTTTGGTCAACTGGGATCCGGTGCTGATGAGCGCAGTGTCCGACCTGGAAGTGGAAGCCACCGAGTCCGAAGGCAAGATGCACTACATCTGCTACCCCTTTGCGGACGGCCCGCAGCTGATCGATGGCGTGATGCAACAGGGCATGACGATTGCCACCACCCGCCCCGAAACCATGATGGCCGATGGCGCGCTGGCGGTACACCCAGAAGATGAGCGCTACCAACACCTGGTAGGTAAGCTGGTGGATCTGCCGCTGTGCGACCGTCAAATCCCCATCATCGCAGACGACTTTGTGGATCGCGCTTTTGGTTCGGGCTGCGTCAAGATCACCGGCGCCCACGACTTCAACGACTACGCTTGCGCCCAACGCCACGATCTACCGCTGATCACCATCTTTACTCTGGATGCCAAGATCAACGCCAACGGCCCCGCCGCCTATCAAGGCCTGGACCGCTTCGAAGCGCGCAAAGCCGTCAACCGAGATCTGGAAGCACAAGGCTTGATACTGGAAATCAAACCCCACAAAATGATGCTCCCGATTTGCGCCCGCACCGGCCAAGTGGTCGAGCCCATGCTGACCGACCAGTGGTTTGTGGCCATGAACAAGGTCAGCGAAAAAGACCCTACGGGCAAAAGCATTGCGCAAAAAGCCATAGACGCGGTGCAATCAGGCGAAGTGAAATTTGTGCCCGAAAACTGGATCAACACCTACAACCAATGGATGAATAACATCCAAGACTGGTGCATTAGCCGCCAACTGTGGTGGGGGCACCAGATCCCAGCTTGGTACACCGACGGCACCTTGGTGGATGGCGCTGATTTCATAGTAGCCACCAGCGAAGAGGACGCACAAACCAAAGCACGCGCAGCAGGTTACCAAGGCCCCCTGCGCCGCGACGAAGACGTACTGGACACCTGGTACTCCAGCGCCCTAGTACCCTTTAGCACCATGGGCTGGCCAGATAGCGCACCGGAGGCTGGCGAGGGCGGCGATACAAATGAGCCGCAGGAGGGCACCGGGCTCGGTCGCAGCGATTTGGCGCGCGAAGCGCGTATGAGCAAGACCGAGTCCGGTGCGCTTCGCAGCGAAAGCGAAAACACCGCGAGTGACTACGACCTGTACCTCCCCAGCAGCGTACTAGTCACCGGCTACGACATCATCTTCTTCTGGGTCGCCCGAATGATCATGATGACCACACACTTCACCGGTCGCGTGCCCTTCAAAGACGTTTACATCCACGGCCTGGTGCGCGATGCCCAAGGCAAAAAGATGAGCAAGTCCGAAGGCAATGTGCTCGACCCAGTAGACCTGATAGACGGCATTTCGCTTGAGCCCCTGCTGTACAAGCGCAGCCAGGGTTTGCGCAAACCCGAGACCGCGCCGCAAGTGCGCAAAAACACCCAAAAAGAATTCCCTGAAGGCATACCAGCCTACGGTGCGGACGCATTGCGATTTACCTTTGCCGCACTCGCCAGCTTGGGCCGTAACATCAACTTTGACAGCAAGCGCTGCGAAGGCTATCGCAACTTTTGTAACAAACTGTGGAACGCAACCCGCTTTGTGCTGATGAACTGCGAAGGCCAGGACTGCGGTTTGCAGGAACACACCAAAGAGCAATGCACCCCCCCGCGCGTGGGCGCAGATGGGCAAGACATCCCTGCCGGCCCTTTCTACCAATACTTAAAGTTCAGCCAGGCCGACCGCTGGATCAGCTCTGTTTTGCAGCAAACCGAAGACCAAGTGGCCAAAGCCTTTGCCGAGTACCGGTTGGACAATGTGGCCACTGCCATCTATGAATTTGTGTGGAACGAATACTGCGACTGGTATCTGGAAATTGCCAAAGTACAAATTCAAAACGGCGACCCGGCACAACAACGCGCCACGCGCCGCACGCTGATCCGCACCTTGGAAGCCATCTTGCGTCTAGCGCATCCGGTGATTCCATTTATTACCGAAGAGCTTTGGCAAAAAGTTGCACCAGTGGCCGGCATGGCCGGTGCCTCGGTCAGTATTGCGCGCTATCCCGAGGCGCAACTGAACAAGGTGGACCCGCAAGCGATTGCCAACGTCAACCAGCTCAAAGCACTGGTCGATGCCTGCCGCAATTTGCGCGGCGAGATGAATGTGTCGCCGGCCACCAAAATGCCGCTATTCGCTTTGGGTAATGCCGACTTTATGCGCGCCAATGGCAAAGTCTTACAAGCGCTTGCCAAACTCAGCGATGTGAAAGTGTTTGACGACGAAGGCTCCTGGCAAATCGCCGCCCAAGCCGCTCCCGTGGCCGTAGTGGGTGACATCCGCATGTGCTTGTTCATCGAAGTGGATGTGGCCGCAGAGAAGGTGCGCCTATCCAAAGAAATAGCGCGACTGGAAGGCGAAATAACCAAGGCGCAGGGCAAGCTGTCCAACGAGGCCTTTGTAGCGAAAGCACCGCCCGCCGTGATTACCCAAGAACGCCAGCGCATGGCGGATTTTGAAAGTACCTTGGATAAGGTACGGGGGCAGTTGGGGCGTTTGGCTTAATTCTTTGCGAGGGCCAACTGGTGAAGCCGCTGCAGCAATTCGCCCTCTTCGCTACCCACCTGCAATAAGGCGCGTACCGCAGGGTTAAGAAAGCCTTGGGTAACCATGCCATCCAGCATGGCGATCAGCGGGTCGTAGTAGCCCGCTACATTGAGCAAGCCAAAGGGTTTGTGGTGCATGCCTAGTTGGTACCAGGTCCAAATTTCAAACAGTTCTTCAAAAGTTCCAATGCCGCCGGGTAGGGCTACAAACGCATCAGCGCGTTCAAACATCATGGTTTTGCGCGTGTGCATGTTGTCCACCACATGCAACTCGGTTAAGCCGGTGTGGCCGACTTCTTTATCCATCAGGTTTTGCGGTATCACGCCATACACCGTGCCGCCTGCGGCCAATGTGGCGTCGGCCACCATGCCCATCAGTCCCACTTTGCCGCCGCCATAGACCAATTCCCAGCCCCTGCCGCCAATCAACGCACCAGTATCCCGCGCTGACTGCGCAAATCGCGGGTCAGCGCCTGGGCGAGAACCGCAATAGACGCACAAAGAAAAAGAGTTCATAGAAAGTCGGCGCAGGACTCAACGCCTGCGCATCAGATGGATAAATTCCTTATCCACCGTTTGCTGATCCAGCAGCGTGTTGCCAGTTTGTTTTGCGAAGGCCTGAAAGTCTCGCACCGAGCCGGGGTCGGTGGCGATGACTTTAAGGACATCACCGCTTTGCATGTCGGCTAACGCGCGTTTGGCTTTGAGTATGGGTAAGGGGCAGTTCAGGCCGCGGCTGTCCACTTCTTTGGCTATGGTGTATTCGGTGTTCATATTGGGCTGCGTTATTCGCTGTCAGTGCTTGAGGAAGTAGCCGCGCTTTCGTCGCGCCGGGCCCACTCAACAAATTGCGGCGTGTGCCCGCGCGAGCGCAACCAGTCGGCCAGCGCATAGCCGGTGCCTGCAGGCCAGCATTTGAGGTCCTCGGGCGCGTACATCCGAAAATCCACTAGTTCAGGCGAAAGATGTACCTCACCGTGGCAGACCGCGTGGTAGGCGATGATGATCTGGTTCATGCGCTGAAAGTCATACACACCGATCAGGTTGAGCGCGTCGGTGGTCAAAGCGGTTTCTTCGGCAATTTCGCGGGCAATTCCTTCTTGCGGTGTTTCACCCGCTTCCATAAAACCGGTGATGAGCGCATACATCTTGCCCGGCCAGGCAGCGTTGCGCGCCAGCAGGATGCGACCGTCGATTTCAATTACCGCCGCCAGCACGGGCGTGGGGTTGTTCCAATGGGTAAAGTCGCAGGCTGGGCAGCGCAAGCGAGACTTGTCGCCGCCATCTTCGGCTTGCGTGACCCAGGCCAACTCGGTGGCGCACAGGGGACAAAACTTGAAGGCTTGGGTCATGTGCAACTATTTAATTCAAGCGGGGAAAACACCGGTGGATAAGTAGCGATCGCCCCGATCGCAGACGATAAAGACAATCGTCGCATCGCGTACTTCGCTAGCGATTTGCTGGGCAATCCAGCACGCACCGGCGGCGGAGATGCCGGCAAAAATGCCTTCCTCGCGCGCCATGCGGCGGGCCATGTCTTCGGCGTCAAGCTGGCTAACCAGGCGGATTTCATCGACGTAGCTGGCATCATAAATTTTGGGCAAATACTCAGCCGACCACTTGCGAATACCAGGGATGCGCGAGCCCTCGGACGGCTGCGCGCCGATGATGCGGATGGCCGGGTTTTGTTGCTTGAGGTAACGGCCTACGCCGGTAATCGTGCCGGTGGTGCCCATGGCGCTGACAAAGTGGGTTACGCCACCTGCCGTGTCATGCCAAATTTCGGGGCCAGTAGTTTCAAAATGAATGCGCGGATTGTCTCCATTGGCAAACTGGTCCAGCACCCGGCCTTTGCCCTCGGCCTGCATGCGGTCGGCCAAATCACGCGCATACTCCATTGCGCCCGCCTTGGGTGTGAGGATGAGTTCGGCGCCAAAGGCCTTCATGGTCTGGGCGCGCTCTATAGACAAGTCCTCGGGCATGATGAGCACCATGCGGTAGCCCATGATGGCTGCGGCCATGGCAAGGGCAATACCGGTGTTCCCGGAAGTTGCCTCTATCAAGGTGTCGCCGGGCCGGATGTCGCCACGCTCTTGCGCACGGCGGATCATGGACACCGCAGCACGGTCTTTCACCGAACCGGCTGGGTTGTTACCCTCCAATTTGCCCAAAACAACGTTCTTACGCTCTTGGTGGCTTACCACACCTATGCGCTGCAAAGCCACCAGGGGGGTGTTTCCAATCAGGTTTTCAAGTGTGCGGTACGTGGTCATGGGGCTAACTGTGCCACAAAGGCTTTACACCATGCGCTCGCAAGGACTCGGGCGGCGCAAGGCAGGCTTTAGAGCGCGAAAATTTTTCCAGGGTTCAAGATGTTGTGTGGGTCCAATGCCTGCTTGATAGCACGCATCATGGCCACCGCGCCAGCTCCGGTTTCATTCACCAGAAAC
>CAMDHL010000065.1 GCA_945898105.1 Comamonas sp. lk
GTTGTTCCAGCCATTGGGATAAAAGTCGGTATCTACCGGTGCCAGCTTGAAGCCGGCATTACGCACATCCACCGAGGTATAAAAGGGCGGCGTGTGCTCCATCCACTCTAGCCGGAACCAGCGCTCAATCGCCGGCATGGTGTCCAGCAGGCGCTGCTCCAGTTCATTGATGGGGCCGGTCAAGGCGGTAACGAGGTGGGGGACCATAGTGTGCGACTGTAATGCGGAGTCTAGGGCCGATTCTGTCAGCCCGACATGACACAAGTGGTGCAGTTAGCTAAAAATACAAGAGCTTCCTACCGCGCGCAGGGTCCGATGAAGCAAATTGAACCGCCTGGTAAGCGGAGAACCAGTCGGCGGCGGCAGATTAGCCCCGCACTTCCCCTTGCCCCAGCACCACGTACTTGAGCGAGGTCAGCCCCTCAATACCCACCGGGCCGCGGGCGTGGAATTTGTCGGTCGAGATGCCGATTTCGGCGCCCAAGCCGTATTCAAAGCCATCGGCAAAGCGGGTGCTGGTATTGACCATGACGCTTGCGGAGTCCACCTCGCGCAAAAAGCGCTGGGCGTGCATATGGTCGCGGGTGAGAATGGCGTCCGTATGGTGGCTGGAATAGTGGTTGATGTGCGCAATCGCAGCGTCCAGACCGTCCACCACTTTGATGCTGATGATGGGCGCCAGGTATTCCTCAAACCAGTCTTGCTCGGTAGCGTCCTGCAAAGTGGCACCGGACAGGCCCGCCAGCAAGGCTTTGGCCTCGGGGCAGCAGCGCATCTCCACGCCTTTGGCGGCGTAGATAGCGCCTATAAGTGGCAAAAACTGCGCCGCCACACCACGCGCGACCAGCAGGCCTTCGCTGGCGTTACAGGGGCTGTACTTCTGGGTTTTGGCGTTATCCGCCACGGTGACGGCCATAGCGATGTCGCAGGGGTCGTCCACATAGGTGTGGCAATTGCCGTCCAGGTGTTTGATAACCGGTACTTTGGCATCGCGGCTGATGCGCTCAATCAGGCTTTTGCCGCCGCGCGGGATGATCACATCCACAAACTGCGGCATGGCAATGAGCTCGCCCACCACCGCGCGGTCCGTGGTTTGCACCAATTGCACCGCGTCTGTGGGGAGACCCGCTTGCGCCAAGGCCTGGCCCACCAGCAAGGCCAGCGCTTTATTCGAATCGATAGCTTCCGAACCGCCGCGCAAGATACAGGCATTCCCGCTTTTGATGGACAGGCTGGCGGCCTCGATGGTGACGTTGGGTCGGCTCTCGAAAATCATGCCAAATACGCCAATCGGCACGCGCATTTGTCCCACGCGGATGCCGCTGGGCTGCTGGCGCAAGCCGCTGATTTCACCAATGATTTCTGGCATGGCCGCTAGTTGCTCGCAACCCAGAGCGCAGGTTTCCAATACTTTGGGCGTCAGGCGCAGGCGGTCCACCATCGGCGCTGCTAGGCCGGCGGCGACGGCGCGCTCCAGGTCTTTGGCGTTGTCCAATTGCAAAGCATGGGTGTTTTCGCGCAACAAGGCCGCTAATGCCTGCAGTGCCCGATTTTTATCGGCAGCACTGGCGCGCGCCATAAGGCTGGAGGCCGCTTTGGCCTGCGCACCCAAAAGGCGGGTGGCTTCGATAGGGTTGGCAACAGAGGTGTTCATGGCTGGATTTTCAAGGAAGCCCAAGTGTAGTTTCCGCCGTGCAAGTCCAGGCGCACCCCAAAAAGCTCAGGCGCCAGCATTTGCAGCGCGCGAGGACGCAGGCTGCGGCGCCGCCAATCGACACAAGTCCAACGCCAGGCGGCGCAGCGCCTGCCAGCCGCTGGTGGGCCAATCCGGTTGCTTGAGACCTTTGATGATGCCGTCCACCGTGTGCGCTGCCTGCAGCAAGTGCGCCAGTTGCGTCGCGCTGATACGCGGAAGTACGCGCTCAAACAAGCGCTCTTTGTTGCCCCAAATCCGGTTCTCGCGCAAGGCCATTGGCAGCGGCCGGCCCTGGGCCATGGCGTCTTTAACGCGCTTTAAGGCGCGTATGTCTTCGGCCAGTGTGTAGTGCACAAGCACCTCGGCCTCGCCCTCGGCCTGCAGGCCTTCGAGCATGCGTTGCACCCGCAGCGGCTGCCCGGCCAGCACGGCTTCGCTTAGTTTGAACACGTCATAGCGCGCCACATTGAGCACCGCTTTTTCCACCTGCTCCCAGCTCAGTACCCCACCGCTTTGAGCCGTGGGGGCAAACAACAAGGCAAGCTTTTGCACTTCCTGGTGCGCGGCGAGCAAGTTACCTTCTACGCGGTCGGCAAAAAATTGCAGCGTGCGCTGACCTTCTTCACCGGCGACCACCCTAAGGCCTTGCGCACCCAGCCGCTGCGCTATCCAGGTTGGCAGGTCTTTGCGCTCTACCGGTTCCACTTGCAGCGACATGCCGCAGCTTTCCAATGCACTAAACCAGGCCGTCGCTTTGGTCGCTTTGTCCAAACGTGGCAGCAAGACGATAGTCAGTACCGCATCGTTGCCCTGCGCTTGCTCGGCGATTTGCTGCAAGGCAACGCTACCGTCTTTGCCAGGCTTACCGCTGGGAATGCGGATTTCGATGATTTGCTTGTCGGAAAACAAGCTCATGCTGCCACCAGCGGCAAGCACCGCGCTCCAGTCAAAATGCGCGCCTGAGACCATGTGTGCACTACGCTCGGTAAAGCCTTGCGTACGTGCAAAGGCGCGCAACACGTCTAGCGCTTCCTGCTGCAACAGTGGCTCATCACCGTGGATTATGTAAAGGCTTTTCAGACCCCGTTCCAAATGCCGGCCCAGTTGCGAAGGCGCTAATTGCATGGTGCGCGGGCCTTAATGCGTCAGGGATTTAATCGCCGCCAAGCGGCGTACGATTTGTTGTACCGCATCGGTCTGCATATCGCGGTTGAGCATCACTTCTTCGGTTTCTTTGGACAGAACCGTTGCCTCGTTAAAACTGACATTGCGTTCTAGAAGGATATCGGTCGGTTCAATTAAGACTGCGCCCTTGGGCGTACGCACTAAAAAGCGCACAGCCAGACGCAATTCAAACTCGCGTACTAAACCGGCCGCATTCACACCCACCACCACCTTCTGGCGCGACTCGTTCAGGACTTCCACAATCGCATCCGGTGGGGTGCCACCCTCGGACGTCACCACAGGGCGCACCCGGCTACCCAGCAATCGCGCCAACTCCGCCGCCACACCGCCCGAACGCTCGGGCGTGACCGCCACCGTATCGAAAACATAGTTTGGCGCACCACGCAACGCAAAACCACACCCCTGCAACAGCGTTGCCGACAAAGCCAGCGCTAGTACCGGCAAGCACGCAAAAACGCTCACGTTGCGCAAAGCATCCAGCGCACCGCCACACGTGCGCACACCACGCGCCACCAAAGCGGCCAAAGTGCTACGTGTTGTCTGCAACATACTTTTTGCAGCGCCTATAGCACCACGTTGACCAAGCGGCCCGGCACGACCACTACTTTTTTAGGCGCTGCGCCTTGGGCAAAACTTTGCACCGTGGCGCTTTGAAGCGCCAGTGCTTCAATCGCTTCACGCGACGCATCAGACGGCACGAGCAATGCACCGCGCAATTTTCCGTTGACTTGCAGCACTAAGGAAATTTCGTCCTGTACCAGTGCACTTGCATCCACCCCTGGCCACGCGGCATCGAGCAAATCACCACTCTGCTTGGCGTAGCCCAGCTCCTCCCAAAGCGCATGGGTCAGGTGCGGCGTAGCTGGGTACAGCACGCGCAGCAATATGCCAAAGCCTTCAGCCAGTGCCACCAAGCCATCTGGTTTGTCCAGATCCTTGAAGTCGTCTAGGGCATTGAGCATCTTCATAGTGCCCGAAACCACCGTGTTGTACTGCATGCGCTGGTAGTCATAGTCCACCTGCTTGAGTACGGTGTGCATTTCCAAGCGCAGCGCCTTGGCCTGTTTAGAAAACACCACTGCCGCCAAACCACCATCCGACGCCAGCACGGCATGCGCGCCAGCCAAGTCCATTGCCGACAACTTGTGAGCAAAATTCCAAACGCGGCGTAAAAAGCGATAGCTGCCCTCCACGCCAGCGTCGTTCCACTCCAAGGTGGCCTCCGGTGGCGAGGTGAACATGGTGTACAGGCGCGCGGTGTCGGCGCCGTATTTCTCGATCAAGTCCTGCGGGTCTACGCCATTGTTTTTGGACTTGGACATCGTGCCCACGCCCTCGTAGTCAATAGCGGTACCGATGGGTAAATCGCCCACGGCTTTAATCAGGCGCGCACCGACTACTTTGCCCGAAGCGTCTTGCACATGCTCCACGTCCTGCGGCCAAAAATATTCCTTGCCGCCCTTGTCCGTGCGGCGCGAATAAATATGGTTGAGCACCATACCTTGGGTCAGCAATTTAGTAAAAGGTTCATCAACCTTCACCAGCCCCAGATCGCGCATCACTTTGGTCCAAAACCGTGCGTACAGCAAATGCAAAATTGCATGCTCGATACCGCCAATGTATTGGTCCATAGGCGCCCAATAGGCGGCGCCCTCAGCCACCATGGCATCGCTATTGGTCGGGTCGCAATAGCGCATGTAGTACCAGCTCGAATCGACAAAGGTATCCATGGTGTCGGTCTCGCGCCGCGCCGCTTTGCCGCACACCGGGCAAGTCACACCCGCATGAAAACCTGCATGTTTGTGCAGCGGATTGCCCGACCCATCGGGAATGCAATCGAGCGGCAGCACCACCGGCAAATCCTTCTCAGGCACCGGCACCGCGCCGTGTTCGTCGCAATGGATGATTGGTATGGGCGTACCCCAATAACGCTGGCGCGAAACGCCCCAGTCGCGCAGCCGCCAGGTGGTTTTTTTCTCGCCCAGCCCCAGCGCCGCCAAATCAGCCGCTACCGCGTCTAGACAGGCCTTGAAACCCAGGCCGTCGTACTTGCCCGACTGCATCGCCACGCCTGCACCTTTTTCGGCATACCAGTCTTGCCACCCGCGCGCGTCAAATGCCCCCGAGGAGGAGGAAGCAGAAGAAGCCAACGCAACCACCTGCCGAATCGCCAAACCATATTTCAAAGCAAACGCAAAATCACGCTCATCGTGGGCCGGTACACCCATCACTGCGCCATCCCCATAGCTCATCAACACATAGTTACCCACCCACAGCGCCACCGGCTCGCCCGTCAAAGGATGCATCACGGAAAGGCCAGTATCCATACCGGCTTTCTCTTTCACTGCCAACTCGGCTTCTGTGGTACCACCAGCCTGGCATTCCTCAATAAACGCCGCCAGCGCCGGGTTGCTCAGCGCCGCATGCTGCGCCAGGGGATGCTCCGGGGCAACGGCGCAAAACGTCACACCCATGATGGTGTCGGCCCGCGTGGTGAACACATACATCCGGCCTTCACCGATCAATGCACCAGAGGCATCTTTGATGGTGTGGGGAAACGCAAAACGCACACCTTCGCTCTTACCGATCCAGTTTTCCTGCATCAGCTTGACGCGCTCGGGCCAGCCGGGCAGGCCGGTTTGCACATGGTCCAGCAGCTCTTGCGCGTAGTCGGTAATCTTCAGGTAGTAACCTGGAATTTCGCGCTTTTCTACCAGCGCGCCGGTGCGCCAGCCGCGCCCGTCAATCACCTGTTCATTGGCTAGCACCGTTTGGTCCACCGGGTCCCAATTCACCACTTGGGTCTTGCGGTAGGCCACGCCTTTTTCCAGCATCTTTAAAAACAGCCACTGGTTCCATTTGTAATAGGTCGGGTCGCAGGTGGCTACTTCGCGGCTCCAGTCGATAGCCAGGCCCATCGCCTGCATCTGCTGCTTCATGTGCGCGATGTTGTCGTATGTCCATTTGGCCGGTGGCACGCCATTTTTAAGTGCCGCGTTTTCGGCTGGCAAGCCAAACGCATCCCAGCCCATGGGCATCAAGACGTTGTAGCCCTTCATGCGCAAATAGCGCGCGAGCATGTCGTTGATGGTGTAGTTGCGCACATGGCCCATGTGCAGCTTGCCGCTGGGATAAGGCAACATCGAACAGGCGTAAAACTTATTTTTATCCGCGTCTTCGGTCACGCGGTAGGCCTCGTGGCCGTTCCACAAAGGTTGCGCCCAATGGCTGCGGGCGGCTTGCTCTATGGCGGTGTGTTGGTACTTGTCTTGCATTGGGGGGCGGGGTTAAAGGCAACAGGCATTTTAGGCGCGCAAGCCACAAGGCCTTTGTTGGCAGCCCAAGTCCGCAAACCCAGGCGCCCGTGCCGCTTATTACGGCTTTTCAGTCACAAAGCCGATGCGGCTTAATCCGGCTGCATTGGCCAGCGCCATGAACTCCACCACCCGCCCGTAGGGCACCGCGGTGTCGGCGCGCAATTGCACCTCGGTAGTCGGGTTGCGCTGCGCCGCTTGCTGCAAGGCCTGCTGCAAGGCCTTGCCCTGCAAACGCTGCTCCTGCACATAGATTACGCCCGATTGGTCAATGGTCACGGCCAAGGGCTGTGCGTCGCTTTGGCTGTTGGCGGCGGCATCGGCCTTGGGCAAGTCCACCTTGACGGCGCTGAGCATCATGGGCGCGGTAATGATGAAAATCACCAGCAGCACCAACATCACGTCGATCAGCGGCGTCATATTGATGTCACTCATGGGCGCATCGCTGCGCTTGCCTTGGAGGCGCCCGAAGGACATGGCGCGTGCTCAGCCCAGCGCGCCGTCCGGCGGATAGGCCGCCGCCTGGCTTTGGTAGACCAGCAATTCGCGCAAATCGCGGGCAAATCCCTCCAGGTCGGCTTCGATACGCCCGATCAACCGCCCCAGCAAGTTGTAGCCCAGCACCGCCGGAATCGCCACCGCCAGACCCGCAGCGGTCATGATCAATGATTCGCCCACCGGGCCAGCCACTTGTGCGATGCTGATTTGCCCGGCTTGCGCAATCGTGGCTAAGGCCCCGTAGATTCCCCACACCGTGCCCAGCAACCCGACAAAAGGCGCCATCGAGCCCACGCTGGCCAAAATGACCTGCCCAGATTGCAAGCGCCGCACGCCAGCCTGCAAAGCATCACGCAGTACCCGGGTCAACTGCTGCGCGCTAGAGCCTTGCGCCGCCAACCGGGGTTGCGCGTCCTGGTGCAATTGCCGCCGGCCCGCTTCTATTAGGGGGATTAACAGCGCTGCGCGGTCAAATGCGGGCAAGGTATGCAGCGCCTGCTCCACATCCGGTGCCTGCCAGAAGGCGGCGATGCTGCGCTCTAAACCAGCCAGCGCGCTACGCAGAAAAAAACTTTTCCACAAAATGAGGGACCAACTGACGAGGGACATCAGCAGTAGCAGACCGGCTACTGCTTTGTGGACTGCATCGCCTTCAAACATGGACACTGCGACTTAGCGCAAGCCCAGCACGTCGAACATATCGAACATACCGTTTTGCTTGCCCGCCAGAAAACGCACCGCACGCAAACTGCCCTGCGCATACGTGGCGCGGCTGGACGACTTGTGGCTGATTTCGATACGCTCGCCCGTGCCGGCAAATAGCACTGTGTGGTCGCCCACAATGTCGCCGCCGCGAATGGTGGCAAAGCCGATGCTCGACGGATCTCGCTCACCGGTAATACCTTCGCGGGTGTACACCGCGCAGTCAGCCAGCGAGCGGCCCTGCGCTTGGGCGATCACTTCGCCCATCTTCAGGGCGGTGCCCGAGGGTGCGTCCACCTTGTGCCGATGGTGCGCCTCAATAATTTCGATGTCGTAGCCCGTGGCCATGGCTTTGGCGGCAAGCTCCAGCAATTTCAGGGTCACGTTCACGCCCACGCTCATATTGGGCGCCAGCATGATGGGGATGTCTTTGGCCGCTGCTGCGATTTCTGCTTTTTGCACCTCACTAAAGCCGGTGGTGCCAATCACCATGGCCACGCCCAGGCTCCGGCAGGCGGCCAAGTGCGCCATCGTCCCCTCGGGGCGGGTGAAGTCGATTAAAAATTTGCTCTTAGATAGGCCAGCCGATAAATCCGCTGTGATCAACACGCCGGTGGCTTGCCCGCCAAACGCGCCGGCGTCCTGGCCTATGGCCGGGCTGTCAGCGCGGTCCAGTGCGCCTGCCAAGCGGCAATCGTCGGTAGCGCGCACTGCATCGACCAGCATCTGGCCCATGCGCCCTGAGGCACCGGCAATGGCTATGGAAAACGTCATGGGGCTGTTTAGTTAGGGAGGCTTAAGGTTCTAGCGGCGGGTAACTTGAGCGAGCCGGAGGCAATGTCGGGGCTGGCGCCGTAGCAGCAGGCGGTGGGAACTTCGATAGCGCCTCGGGGCTGGCCTCAAGTGCCTTGGCAGCTGGCAATTGCACCGTGGTGCGCAGGCTACCTACAAATTCGGATTCCGAGGGCAGCTCGTCGGCATCTATGCGTTCGACCTGGTTATTTTTGAAGAATACCGTCACGTGGCGCAACTGTGATGGCTTTCCCTGGCGTGTAAGGCTAAAGGCATACACCCAGCGGTCGGCATGGAAAACACTGGTCAGCAAGGGCGTTCCCAAAACCGCAACGACTTGCTCGCGACTGGCCCCCTTGGGCAGGGCTGCGATTTGTTCGCGGCTGACCACATTGCCCTGCACGATTTCCATGCGGTAGGGTTCCACAGCCCCCTTTACCGAGGTTCCGGCTTTATCAAGGCTGGAGCAAGCCCCAGCCAAAAACAATACCGACCCCATGCAAAACAGGGCTGGAAAACCGCGCAAGTAAGAGTTAAAAATCATGTATTTCAGAGGGCAGTAAGATCGCATCATTGTAGCCACGCCCCTGTAAACCACGCTTTACGCATGACCAATATCGACGAACTCAAAAGCACTGGGCTCAAGGCCACTGTGCCGCGGCTGAAGATTCTGGAAGTATTCCAGCGCAGCCGCCAGCGTCATATGTCGGCTGAAGACATTTTCAGGGTGCTGCTGCAAGAGCGTGCGGATGTGGGCCTGGCCACGGTTTATCGGGTGCTGACCCAGTTCGAGCAAGCGGGCATCTTGAAGCGCAGCCAGTTTGAGGGCGGCAAATCGGTGTTTGAATTGGACCAGGGCGAACACCACGACCACTTGGTCTGCCTAGACTGCGGCCAAGTGGAAGAGTTTTACGACGCCGAGATCGAAAAGCGCCAGCATGCGGTTGCCAAAGCCAAAGGCTTTACCATCACCGACCACGCGCTCAGCCTCTACGCTAGTTGCACCAAAGCCGACTGTGCCAACCGCAAAGCTGGCCGCAGCTAGAGCGCTCTGCAAGCCGTTAGCGCGCGCAAAACGCCACCTTATCCAAACTGCCTTAGCCATGCAAAGCAAGCGTGGTGAAGAGGAATTGACTATGGTTGAAAGCAAGTCAAATCACCGGCCCAGAAAGCGGCCGGGATTTAAGACGCGATACGACGTATTTCACGCTTCGTTAAACCGCGTTGCACCTCGTACTTGACTCCGCTTTATTCCTAAATAAGATTTTTTGGGTTTCTGCAAGCCATGTCGTTTTAAAAGACATCACATGCGACAGTAATTCAGAAAAGTTTTGATAGTTGGTTGTTGCGGTACTGCAGGATTGACCATCCTTACATTAAGGATTAGCACCTTAACAACTCTTTGAACTTTTAAAGAGGGCGGATGAATTAGTGAGGGG
>CAMDHL010000066.1 GCA_945898105.1 Comamonas sp. lk
TACGCATTTGTGACCGAGGACGTCTGGGCCGCGAGCACCACCATCGGCCAGTCCAACCCCCTGGGCAAAGTGCCCTGCCTGATCATGGAAGGTGGCGAAGCTTTGTTTGACTCGCGCGTGATTGTGGAATACCTTGATGCGCTCTCGCCGGTAGGCAAGCTCATACCTAACACCGGGCGGGCGCGCGCCGAAGTCAAGACCTGGGAAGCGCTTGCCGACGGCGTACTTGATGCCCTGATTCTGGCCCGCCTGGAGGCTACCTGGGCCGGCCGCACAAACCATGAACGCAGCCAGGCTTGGATAGACCGGCAAATGGCTAAGACCGATGCTTCCTTAGAAGCGATGTCCAGTGGTTTGGCCGACCGCAATTTTTGCTCTGACATCCACCTGACCTTATCTGACATTTCGGTCGGTTGCGCGTTGGCTTATCTAGATTTCCGCTTCGCGCACATCAACTGGCGCGCACGTCATGCCAATCTGGCCAAGCTATATGAAAAACTTTCGCAGCGGCCGAGTTTCGCGGATACGGTGCCCTTCTAATTCATCCGGCCGAGCGTAGGCCTAAGCCCGTGTAGCGGGTCTACTAGCTGTTCGCGCGGCGTTTGAGCCAGCGCATCAGGCTGCCCACCAGTGGTAGTTTTTCATACAACTCCTCCGCCGCGTCCCAGTAGTCGCGGTGCAGGCGCACTTTGCATTCGGCATCGAACACTAGGTGCGAGGCGCCGAGAATCACTTGTTCGCGGCCTTGGTGGAAATTGCGAAAAGTAAAGCGAAATTCCCAGGTCAAAAAGCACTGCGCGCCTTGCGCCACCCGGCCAGTTACGACAAAGCGCGGCGCGATTAGGGTCTCAAACATGTGGGTAAAAATCGCCTCAATGGCGGGCAGACCCGTCACCTCGTTGAACGGATCTTTGAAGCGCGCATCTGCCGCGTAGTATTTGGACAGGTTGCGCACACTATCTGGCGTCAAATGCTCGAACCATTGCACCACCGCGTCCAGCGCAGCGGCTTGCGCAGCATGTGCCGGATCAGCAAAAGTGTCGGGCAAAGACCGGTCGACGGGCGGATTCACAACGTAACCTTTTTCACAAGAGAAAAATACCAGCGCTGCGGCATTAGTCGCAAGAGCTTCATCCAATTGGTAAAGCGGCGCGGGAAATGAATTTCAAACTGCCCGCGCGCCCACCCGTGCAGCATGGCCTCGGCGGCTTGTTCCGGGCTGATCAACGCGGGCATAGAAAAACTGTTCTTAGCGGTCAAAGGAGTTTGGACAAAACCGGGGTTCACCACGGACACGGCAATACCGTCGGCCTGTAAGTCCAAGTACAAATTTTCAGCCAGGTTAATCATCGCGGCCTTGGTGGGCCCATAGGCCAGGCTGTTGGGCAAGCCACGGTAGCCCGCAACACTGGCGACCAGACTGATATGGCCGCTGCCGCGCGCGCGCAAAGCCGGCAGGAGCGCGTGCAAAACATTAAGCGCGCCCTGGTAATTTATCTCCCAATGGCGGCGCATTTCGTCTAAGTCCATGGCCTGCGCGCGCATGGGCTGGTAGTGGCCGGCGCAATACAGCACCATGTCCGGTGCGCTGTGTGGCCAGCATTGCTGCGCCACCTGCGCCACGGCTTGCGCATCGCTGCAGTCCAGCACCTGGGCGCTGCTGCCTGGATGCGCTTGCACAAAAGCCTGCAAGGCCTGCGCAGTGCGGGCCGACACCGTGACTAACGCGCCTTGCGCGTGCAAGGCCGCAGCCGTGGCATGGCCTATGCCGCTGCTGGCCCCCAGTATCCAGACCGACTGGCCGCGCCAATCGCGCAGGGGCGGGTTCAATGACTGCATCCAGGCCATGGCTTAGCGCTTGTAAAAGCTGAGCGTGACCTCGCCCAACGGCAGGCCGAACTTGCGCATGCGGGCTTTGTTGAGCATCACGCGCTCATCGACCAGGTACATCCAATCGTCGAATTGAACTTCGTAGATTTTTCCATCCACCGGCAGCGCCAGGGTGTATTGCCATTGAAAGGCGTTGCCCTGGGTACGGCCCTGGGCGGTGCCCACGACGTCATCGGCGCGGCCGGTGTAGCTGCCATCCGGTCCTGCGGTGAGGCGCCAGATGCGTTTTTGTTTGGTGCCATCGGAGTAGGTGAAGTCCTCGTCCAACACGCCTTCGTTGCCATTCCAGGTGCAGACCATCACCACCTTGAAGCGCTTGACCACAGTGCCGGTGTAGTCGGTGAACACGCCATAGGCGTCCAGCGTGCCATTGAAATACTGGCGCAGATCGAGCGCTGGCTTTTCCTGCGCGTAGGTTTCCAGCTTTTGCGAGGCACAGCCTCCCAGAGCCAGAGCCGTTCCGGTGGCTAGTGTCAGCGCAAATAAACGACGTCGATTCATGGTGTTTTCCTGATGAATAAAAAATACAAAAGTGCCCCAGCGCCAAGCTTCAAAAGGCAAGGCAGCACGCAATACGCCCAGGTGATGCTGCGTAAGGCCTCTTCGCTGCGGCTACCCGGTTCATAACCGGCAAAAGACAGCAAAGGCAGGGCCAGGCCCGCAGCCAGCGCCAGATTGAGCTTGGCAGCCATATTCCACCAACCCCAGTAAATACCGCTATCGCGCCCCGGCTCCGGTTGACTGTTGATCAGGCCCGCGAGCATGGCGCCAGGAACCGTCAAGTCCGCCGCCATACACAAGCCCGAGAGCATGCAAATGGCGATAAAGGGCAGGCTGTCGCCGCTGCCCAGTTGCGCGGCCCATGCAAACACGGCCACCGACAAGGCCATAGACCCGAGCCAAAGTTGTTGCAAACCCCAGCGCGCCACCAAACGCGAAACTGGCGCCATCGCCAGCGCAGCCGCCAGAAAATAACTGGCTAAAAACCAGGGCTCCATAGACGCGGGTGCCTCTAGCCGGTCCTGTACAAAAAACAGAATCAAGGTGGCGGGTAAGGCACTGGCGATGCCATTAGCCAGAAAGACCGCCAGCAAAGCGCGAAACGGTTTGTAGCGCAAAGGCGCGAACACATGCAAGCCGGTGCCCGCCTGCGCAGTCAAGGGGGCCGGGGCAAGCACTGGTGCAGGCGCCGCAGTCCAGGCCAACCAGCCCAACACTAACGCAAGGCACAAAATTGCAGCAGTAACCGGCAAGCCCCAGGCCAGCGGCGCCATGGAAGCCAAGATAACGCCCCCTAGCCCCAGCCCTTCTCGCCAGGCCACGATACGGCTTCGTAAGGGGGCATCACCACCCAACAAAGCACCCCAAGACTGTTGCACCAAAGTCAGCGCGCTATAGCCTAGGTAACACACCAACAATGCACATGCCGCCCAAATCAGCAGATCACTATGTTCGCGCACCGGTGGGAAAAATAAAGCAACAAAGCCAGCCCCCAGCAAGACTGCCGCGGCAGCAGAAAAGCGCAGCACCTGCTCTTGCGACTTCGAATGCGCAAACAAACGGTCGATCCATCGCCCCAGCAAGGGGTCTATCAAGGCATCGGCCACCCGCGCTAAAAGTAGCAAGACACCCAGACTGGCTAGCGGCAGGCCAAAGCTGCGGGCGTAGTAATTGGGCAGGAATACATACAGCGGCAGGGCCACAAAGGCCAAGGGCAAAGCCATCAACCCGTAGCGCAGACCCTGCGGCCAGCGCAATTCGGATAGGCCTGTGCCCGCTGCCATTTAGGTCCCCAAACCCAGAAGCTGCGCACGCAGACGGGGTTCTGGCGTCGCCGGGCTGAGCCAAATCGCAAAAAAACTTTGACTCAGCAAAGGGTCATCAATCGACTTATGCAGCTGACCGTTGAAGTACAGACGCAAACCCTTTTCAGGGTGGTGCATGCCCGTCAGGCGGTCGCCGGCTTTTACGTTGGGGAAAGCACCTGAAAGCGCCTGCTGCCACTCGGCCTGGCGAGTGCCGGACGGGGCTTCTAAGGCCTGCATCTGTCTGAGCGAAGCGTCCGTTAAAGCGCTGCCGCTGATGGTGCGTGCGTAACGAATCTCCAGCGCAAAGGGATGCGCGCCAAAGCGCTCGGACTGGAACTGTGGCGTGGTCCACAAACGAGCTTCATACACCGAGAAACCGAGAAACCGCAAGCGCCCGCTGCCTGCCAGGGCCGGCTTTTCCAGCTCACTCGCCACCTCGACTGGCGGCACCAAGGTCGTCGTGGCCTGCACGCCGCTAATGGCGCACAGCCATGCCAAGCAGAGCGCCAAAAGGGCCTGCGACCAAGGATGCAGTAGTGCTTTAGGCTGCGGCATGTGGCTTTTGCAAGGTGTACTGCAAGACATCGATGTTGTCCTCCATAAAAGCCGCTTCGCAATAGCACAAATAGAACTCCCAAATGTGCATAAAGCGTTGATCAAAACCCAGGGTCAGCACCTCTTCGCGTTGCGCCAAAAAGGCCTCGCGCCAGCGCTTGAGTGTGTGCGCATAGTCATGGCCAAAAGCGTGTTCTTCCACCACCACCAAGCCGGCCGCCCTGGCCTGCGCTTTGAACTCGGAAGGGCTGGGCAGGCAGCCGCCAGGGAAGATGTATTGCTGAATAAAGTCAGTAGACGCGAGGTAGCGCTCGAACAATGCGTCGGCAATCACAATGCTTTGGATGCAGGCCTTGCCCCCGGGTTTGAGCATGCGCGCCACAGTAGAAAAATACGTAGGCCAAAAGCCCTGCCCTACAGCCTCAATCATTTCGATCGAACACACCGCGTCATAAGGGCCATCCTGAATGTCGCGGTAGTCTTGCAAGCGTAGATCGGTACGCTCTGCCAGCCCCTGGCGTTGCATGCGTGCGCGTGCAAAGTCGAGCTGCTCGGTACTCAGCGTAACGCCAGTCACATGCGCGCCGTGTTCCACCGTCGCCATCTCGGCCAGCGCCCCCCAGCCACAACCTATTTCCAGTACGCGCGAACCCGGTGCCAGATCCACCTGCTGCAAAGCGCGGCGCACCTTGGCGCTTTGCGCTTGCGACAAACTTTGGGTCAGGTCGCCGTCAAACAGGGCCGACGAATAGTTCATGGTCGGGTCTAGCCACAAGGAATAAAACGCATTCCCCAAGTCGTAATGCGCGTGGATATTTTTTTTGCTGTTGCTGCGTGTATTGCGTTGAAGCAAATGCTTGATGCGGTAGGCCAGTCGCCCCACCCAACTACCAAAAATCACGCGATCTACCTCAGCGCGGTTTTGTACCAACACGCGCAATAAACCAGTCAGGTCCGGCGTAGTCCAATCGCCGTCAATAAAGCTTTCGGCAAAGCCGATGTCGCCAGACTTGAGCGCACCGGTAAATGCATTCCAATTCTTGAGGTGCAGCGTGGCATGCGGGGTGGCGCTATCGCCAAAGCGCTGCACACTGCCATCGGGCAGGTGCAAAGTGATACTGCCGTGGCGGATTTTTTGCAGCAATTGCAATACTGTGCGCGCAGCGGCAGGCGGACGTTGGGCAGCTTTATCAGCGCTGTATTTGGCGGTGCTTTGGTTCATGGTGGATACACACAACTAGCGACTGACAAAACTCTCAGGCGCAGGGGGTTGACGGAAAAACGGAACGCGCTTGAGCGACAGGCGCAGCGCCTGCCAGTGAATGCGCCAGACCACGGCCATAGTCATCAGCGGATAGCGCCAAAGCGCATAGCGTGCGGCCCGTACGCTGTAGGGCTGTAATTGGCCGCTAACACTGGTTTGAATCAACGGTCCGCGCGCATCGTCATAGTCCACCCGCGCCACTGTGCGGTCGCCTTGTGCATTGACCATGAAGCGAAAGCGATACTGGCCTTGCACCGGGCAAAAGGGTGACACATGGAAGACTTTGTCCGCACGCTGCTCCACGCCAAAACGCGCCTGAGACAGCAAATAGCAATGCCGCTCGCCAAAGGTGTTGTTTACCTCTACCAGCACCGCACGCAAGCTGCCGTCTGCGCGGTGGCAATACCAAAAGCTGACTGGCTTGAAAGTAAAACCCAGCACGCGCGGGTAGCAATGCAGCCAGATTTCGCCATCGGCGTCGGTGATGCCCTCGTTCTGCAGTAATTCCTCCAGCCAGGCCAGCGCGCCGCCTTGCTGCGGGCCGCGTCCGTCACCGTGGTCGCAGTCGTAAAAGCTGAGCGCTGAGCGCCGGTTAAGCGGCAAGTTACCTGGCGCGTTTTGCAAGCTGCGCATGGGCAGCATCAGGAAATAAGTCGGATAGGCAAATGCGTGGCGCTTAGGCGCAAGCCGGGTGTGGCGCACCTGGCCAAAACCGATCATTGCTTGGGGCGCTGCCATATTTAGGTGCCTTGGGCCAGCAAAGGTTTCAAGGCATCAGCCACGGCCAAGCCAGACTTCAAGCCGTCTTCATGAAAGCCGTAGCCGGTCCAGGCGCCGCAAAAATAGGTGTGTCGCCCACCCTGGATAGCGGGCAAGCGTTTTTGCGCTTCGATGGCCGCAAGGTCTAATACCGGATGCGCATATTCAAAGCGACCATGCACCAGGGCGGGGTCGATTTCCTGCGCCGGATTGAGTGAGACCACCACCGGCTGACTAAAAGGTAAAGGCTGCAACATATTGAGCAAGTAATGCAGGCATACGCGCGGGCCATTTTGCCCATTCGCCGGGTCCGCTAGGCTGGCCGTGCGTTGGTAATTCCAAGCGGCCCAGGCTTTTTTGCGGCGCGGCAGCACCGAGGCATCGGTATGCAAAACGGCATGGTTGGGCTGGTAGCGGATGGCGCTCAGGGTTTGGCGCTCCGAGCCGCTGGCATCAGCCAACAGCGCCAGCGCCTGGTCGCTGTGGGTGGCGATGATTACTTTGTCAAAACGCTCGGTTTGCCCTTGTACATGTACAAGCACGCCGTCAGCCAAGCGCTCGATGCGCTGTACCGGAGCGCGCAAGCGCTTGTCCGCGATACCGGCCAAAATTTTCTCCACGTACTGGCGCGCACCACCGGGCACGGTGCGCCATTGGGGCCGGTTCGCCAGGGCAATTAGTCCGTGGTTATGGCAAAAGCGCACCATGGTCGCGACCGGAAACGCGAGCATCTGGTCGGTAGGGCAGCTCCAAATACAGGCCAGCATGGGCAGGAAGTACCAGTCTTTGAACTCCCGCGAAAAATTATGCTGGTTCAGAAATTCGCCCAGTGGCTGCACGAGCTCGGCGTCGGCATTACGCAGCGCCAAGCCGGTGGCCAGTTTGTTAAAGCGCATCACATCGGCCAGCATGCGCCAAAAACGCGGACGCAGCAGGTTGCTGCGCTGGGCAAACACCGCATCCAAAGAAGTGCCGCTCCACTCAAGCGCGGGGGCATCTACGCTGCCAGCGGTTTGCACCGAAAACGACATATCCGAATCGGCCGAAGGTACGCCCAGTTCGGCAAACAAGGCGATCAGTTGCGGGTAAGTGCGATCGTTAAACACCAGAAAACCTGTGTCCACGCCGTGCGTGCGTGGGCCGGTGGGCGTGTCCAGGGTGATGTCCACCGTGTGCGTGTGGCCGCCGAAGTAATCGCCCGCTTCCAACAGGGTGATGTCGGCCAGGCCTTTCAGCCGGTGCGCGGCAGCCAGCCCGGAAATTCCTGAGCCAATAACGGCTACCTTCATAGTTGAGTCTCCAGTCGAGTTACTATACAGTAATAGCGCGACTGATGAGTCTCTTTTCAACTTATCGCGTTTTATGCCCGAATCGATCAGAAATATGCCACAGGCAAAACCAGACCACCAGTGGTGGCTTAGTGCGCTGATGTCTGCCTTGCCCACCTAAAATCAAAAGTCACAGAAAGCTCTGCATGCTCTACCCGGAACTCTTCAGACAACTGGAATCCGTCCGCTGGGACATGGAGCGCGACATCCCCTGGTCCAGTTTTGACCCGGGCGCCCTATCCGACGAGCAGGCCACCACCATCAAAATGAACGCGATCACCGAGTGGGCGGCGTTGCCGGCCACCGAAATGTTTTTGCGCGACAACCGGGGCGACAGCGACTTTTCTGCCTTTATGTCCATCTGGTTCTTCGAGGAACAGAAGCATTCGCTGGTGTTGATGGAGTATTTGCGTCGCTTTCGGCCCGACCTGGTGCCCACCGAGGCCGAGCTACACAACGTGCGCTTTGAATTTGACCCGGCCCCGGCACTAGAGACACTGATGCTGCACTTTTGCGGCGAAATCCGCCTGAACCACTGGTACCGCCGCGCAAGCGAATGGCACTCAGAACCGGTGATCAAAGCCATTTACACCCGCTTAAGCCAAGACGAGGCACGCCACGGCGGCGCCTACCTGAAGTACATGAAGCGCGCCATACAAAACGTAGGGCTAGAGGCCAAAAGCGCATTTGCCAAAGTGGGCGTACTGATGGCAAGCGCACGCCGTACCAGTCAAGCCCTGCACCCGACCAATCTGCATGTGAACAAAGCGCTGTTTCCCAATGACACCGTGCAGGCCCGCCTGCCCAACCCGGACTGGCTGGAGCACTGGCTGGACAAGCAAATTGATTTTGACGCTGTCTGGGAAAACAAAGTAGTAGAGCGCATACTGCACAACATGAGCCTTTTGATGGAACGCAGCTTTGGCACCGTACAGGAGCTCAACAAATACCGCAAAGAACTGGCGCGCGAGCTAGGCAACGCCCTGGAGTCGGGCAAGAAAGATGGCAAAGCTGCATGAGCGACACCAGCGCCGCCGCCGCACCGCCGGTCATGCTGGACAAGCTGTGCGAGCGCAGTGGCTTGGCAACGGCTCTCGCCCACCTCCCCCGGCCCTGGGTGTTTACCAACGGCGTGTTTGACGTGCTGCACCGCGGACATGTGGTCTATCTGGCGCAAGCCCGCGCCCTGGGCGGCAGCCTGATCGTGGCGCTCAACACCGATGCCTCAACACGCCGCTTGGGCAAGGGCGACGACCGCCCGCTCAACAATGAAATGGACCGCGCGATCGTCATGTCCAGCCAGGAAGCGGTCAGCCTAGTCACCTGGTTTGACGAAGACAACCCGCAAGCGCTGATCGCCGAAATCCGCCCGGATGTTTTGGTCAAAGGTGGCGACTACAAAATGGATGTGTTGCCCGAGACGGCATTAATGCATTCCTGGGGCGGCAAGGCGCTGGCGCTGCCTTTTGTGTCGGGGTACTCGACCACCGCGCTGGTGAAGAAGATTCGGGCGCAGGGTAATTGACGCTTTGGCGAAAGAGTTTTTGGCGCGCTTAGCGTTTGAACGGGGTCAAATGTCATTACGAGAATTTTGCGCAACAGATTGGACATCCTTGAACGGCGCGTTCCGACCCATAGCGGAAATTGAATTGGCCAGATTGGATGGCCGGAAGCTGACACTCGCTAGGACGTTTAAGCTTACGCCGGTCATCAAATCGATGAACTAATAATTAACTTTCAAGATGTCTGCTCATAGAGACTCCAGGCATCGTCTGCACTGACTCCATCATGAATCATGGCCATTAACGCGCGGACAACCGCACCTGGATTTTTATGCTGATATAC
>CAMDHL010000067.1 GCA_945898105.1 Comamonas sp. lk
CTGGGCTACGCGCGTATCCCCGGCCTGTTCAACCAAGAACATGTCAAGGCCTGGAAGGTGGTGACTGACGCCGTGCACGCCAAGGGCGGAAAGATTGTCATCCAATTTATGCATTGTGGCCGCGTGGTGGGTCAGGCCAATTTGCCGTCGGGTGCCAAAGCCATTGGTCCGACCGACCAGGTGCTCGAAGGCGAGATGTATACCGACGCAAAAGGCATGCAACCTCACATGCAGCCCCACGCGCTATCGGCAGACGAAATCGCCGCAACCGTGGCCGAGTATGCCCACAGCGCGCGGCTAGCCATGGAAGCAGGGTTTGACGGAGTCGAACTGCATGCCGCTAATGGCTATTTGATCGAGCAATTTCTCAACGCCAACGTGAATAAGCGCGAAGACGCCTACGGCGGTAGCGCTGCCAACCGCAATCGCTTTGCCCTGGAAGTCATGCGCGCCACGGTAGCTGCGATCGGCGCAGACCGTGTTGGCATGCGCATTTCGCCCCATGGCGTTTTCAATGGCACCGGCGGGTTTGAAGGTGTAGAGGCGCAATACGAGGCTTTGGTCACCGAAGCGTCCATCCTAGGACTGATGTACGTGCATTTGCTAGACCATTCCGCCATGGGTGCGCCAGCCGTGCCCGATGCGCTAAAGGCCAAGCTGCGCAGCCTATTCAAGGGCACCTTTATCCTGGCAGGCGGCTTCACCGGCGAAACGGCTGAGAAAGCACTTTCGGCGGGTCAAGCCGATTTGATCGGATTTGGCCGGCCCTTTATCTCTAATCCGGACTTGGTCGCACGGATGCAAAAAGGTGCGGAGCTTGCCGCTCCCAACATGGGCACGTTCTACACGCCGGGCGAAGCGGGCTACACCGACTATCCGGCTATGGCCGCCTAAGCAGTCGACATAAGACTAAATAGGAGCTCCCGCAGTGGCCTGAAATCGGCCGGTGTGAGAGCTCTTTTTTTGTGTCGCCAGTCAAACTGAATATCTATTTCTTGACAGGCATCCAGGTTATACCCAAAATTAAAAGTACCACGACAGTCCACCATACAAACATTATTGGGTCAGGAACCATAGAGAACTTTGCATCAGCACGAGTCACCATCGGGATCGTTAAAAACACCTCAGCAGTTCCGGAGAGCTTTTCCCCAGCAGCTTTTAGCGCTTGAAGATTGCCCGCGGCGCTCGCCATGTTCAGACGCAAGAACCCGCCAAGCAGTAGGCCGTTAAATACCACGCCCAAGCCGAACAAACTGACAAGCACCTTGGGTACCACAGAGGCATTTTCATCACGAGCGCTACGCGCTGCGCGAAAACTGACCCAAATCAGAAAAAATACACCGCAGGTATAGATAGCATTGCCGATCACGGCGATGTTCAGATTTTGAAATATTTGTTGTTCGTTCATATTAATTTCCAAATAAATAAATTTCGAAGAAAATAGCCCGTATAGATTTAATAGAAAATCCTAAGGGTAGAAGCAAAAAACGCTCAACTGGGTTTACTAGCCTATCGAAACTTCCCGCGCCACATTGCTACGTACCCAGGTACTTAAACCAGAGGCAACGCCTTTGGCATTCCATATTGCAAAGGCCGGGTCGGAATAAACCTTTTCCATACAGGCGCCATAGGCTGCAAAACTGTCATAGCGCGCGGCAAACACCATATTGCCGATTTCACCGCCCGACACGGCCCAGACCGATACATCGGCGCCGTGGCGCTTAAAGATTGCGGCCGACTCCTTTACCAAATCCATTAACTTCATCATGTCGGCACCCGGGTTGGGCTTGAACATGGTTTGTACTACGACTTGTGGCATGTGATGCTTCCTTTAGTGATTGGATGATGCATATCGGACCCGAAGGGCCGTCCTAGCGCATACCCATCCCCCCGGGTTTCAGGCAAAACGCCGCCAAACAGTAACACAAATCACTTTTTTAAAAAAATAAATTATTAAAAACATTAAATTTATTGCAATCACCTGAGATGCCATTGGCGTGGTAATTTTTGATCGGCTAGACCGCGATGTGGCCCTGACGCCCGAATCGTTAGAGAAGTTTTTACCAATGACAGGCGAGATATGTGGAGGGGGGGTGACTTACACATGATTGACATTGGTACAGCGACGGGCTAAATTGCATTCACGGAATTAGTTATCCCTTTCGCCTTCCTGGTAACCATTTAGGCAGAGCTGTACGGATACCCATTTTGCGCGCTGCATATTTCAAATGACCACTGCATACCCATCAGCGAACACCATGCCATTAACTGTTTCTCATGCTTTTGGAGCCGATCATCCGCCGGTGCGGGAGCAAACCCTGGGCGACGCCCTGTCCTGGGCTGCGCAAACTGTGCCAGACCGCCTGGCGCTGATTGCCGGCACTGCTGACCCCAGCGCCCGGCGCAGTTGGACCTATGCCGAGCTGTACACACAATGCGAACGCACTGCCCGCGCCTTAAGCACCCGCTTTAAACCCGGCGAGCGCGTGGCGGTATGGGCTCAAAACCTACCCGAATGGGTGATGATGGAATTTGGCACGGCGATGGCTGGCCTAGTACTAGTGACCATCAACCCCGGGCTGCGCGCAAGCGAGGTCGAGTACGTCCTCAAGCAATCGCGCTGCGCGGGCGTGGTGGTGGTTGATGAGTTCCGCGGCAATCCCATGCTGGCCACGATCGAGCAAGTCCGCGCGCGGTGTCCAGAACTGCGCGAAGTGATCCGCTTCGCAGAGTGGGATGCTTTCGTTACGGCTGGCGACGACAAAACCATCGAACTGCCATCGGTGCAAGCCAGCGATGCCGTGATGATCCAATACACATCAGGCACCACCGGTTTCCCAAAGGGGGCCTTGCTGCACCACCGTGGTTTGGTCAATAACGGTGCCCACACAGCGCAAACCATGGGCGTAAACGACGGCGATGTATGGGTCACCACGATGCCCTTGTTTCACACCGGTGGCTGTGTCTGCTGCGTGCTCGGGGCAGTTTCCAAGCGCGCCACCCAGGTGCTGGTTGAAGCGTTCGAACCCGGCCTGGTCCTGGAGTTGTTTGAAACCTATCGTGGTAACGCAATGGTCGGGGTGCCTACCATGCTCATCGCCATGACCGAGCACCCCAGCTTTACTCAACGCGACTTGTCCAGCGTTAAAGCGCTATGTTCGGGCGGGTCTTTGGTACCCGCCGCTCTGGTCACGCGTTTCGAGCAGCAGTTGGGCGCGCCCTTCACTATTGTGTTTGGCCAGACCGAATGCTCCCCCGTGGCGTCAATGACGCGCCCGGATGACGCATTGGCCGACAAGGCCGGCACCATCGGGCTGCCTATGCCGGGTGTCGAAGTCAAGGTCGTTGACCCGGAGACCGGCACCACCTTGCCGGTCGGCCAAATTGGCGAATACTGCACCCGCGGCTATCACGTGATGCTCGGCTATTTCGAGATGCCCGATGCCACGGCCGCAGCCATTGACAGCGAAGGCTGGCTGCACACGGGCGACCTGTGCGCGATGGACGAGCGTGGCTATTGCACCGTGGAAGGCCGTCTCAAGGACATGATCATCCGCGGTGGCGAGAACATCTACCCGCGCGAGCTGGAAGAGTGCCTGTTCCGTCACCCGCAGGTGGCCGAAGTGGCGGTGGTGGGCGTTCCACACGACAAATGGGGCGAAGAGGTGGCCGCCGTGATTCGCCCAGCACCGGGACCACAGCCAACCGTCGAGGAATTGACCACCTATATGCGCCAACACCTGGCACCGCACAAAACCCCCCGTTTATGGTTGGTGGTGGAGGCGTTCCCGCTTACCGGCTCAGGCAAGATCCAGAAATTCCGTCTGCGGGAAATGTGGGCCAAAGGTGAACTGATAACACTTCACAATTAAGTTCTGAGCTAACTTTGTGAATGTCGAACTTTAAAGGCATAATTCTTGCTTAATATTTTGCGTTTGCCGCTTTGCGTGGCCTCTTCAGAAATGGTTGTTACATGGAAGCAAAACTCAATTCTTTGACGCCCACACAGGTTTCCCCCAGTGCAGGGCACGCGCTTCCCGCTGCTAAGAAGGTCGATTCAAAGGCCCAGGGTAGTGATTTTTCCCAAATCCTGTCCGGGCAGATGTTCAAGACACAGCGGCAAGCCCTTGCCGATACACCAAGCACAAGCGCCGGTTTGCAGGTTGTTCCCCTGGGAAAGAACATGAACGTGATCACCAGCGATGCCGCCTTGCCCGATATGGCGAGCCTAACCAGCTTTGCACGCGCCCAGGGATTTGACGACACTGCCATACAAGCCCTCTTTGGCACAAAACCGACGGCATAACGGATTCGCCAGCAAGCTAGCCCGGTGCAGCTGCCATTTGAAGATGATGGCCCATCAACTCTTTGGCACCTGGAGTGTCTCTATCACCTCCACTCCCTTGCATAGAAACAGGCCTAAATGACGATTGCCTAGAGAATTTGCGTCCCAGCGTCGTGTGACTCAGCTTTTATGCCCGCAGCTTGGCAACGCGCTCGCTCCGCGTCGCGGAAAGCCATCTAGGCGTTTGCCTTAGCTTGCCAGTCGGTAAACACCCGCAGATATTTTTTCATACTGGCCTCGCTTAGCAGTCAGATTCTTCGGCGCAATCGTCGATGGCAAAGCATCGGGTTGGCCAAACTCTTGCGAGCCAGCAGGTGACTTTTTGTGCGCCCCTATTTGAACATGGTTGCTAATTCTTATGGCCTAGAGGCGATACTTGATAACCTTCAAAAGCGCAACTGATATCACCGGCCATGAATCTCCTGAACCCCAAAAAACTACTGCTGAGTAAATGGACTGCCGTGACGCCGGTGGCCAAGCAAAAGCACTTTCTTATCAGTCGGGTGATCCAACCAGAGTTGCCTACCGATCCTATTGAATTGGTGGAAATCGAATCCGTGTTTTCCAAGGAAACCCAGGTCATCCCCTGGCGCAACCTGCAAGACGCTGACGTCTGGCGGCAGGGTTGGGTTTGAATCGCAAATCCTCAACTGACCATTTGTGCACAGCCTCTCATCCGTCTGAGCATTGCGAATTTTTCAACAAGATTTGAGGGGTAAAGGCCCACCTTTTCCGTCGGTTTGGGCATCGCGTAGGCGCAGCCCCGTACGGCGTGAACCGAATTTACTCTTCAACCTAAGGTGCCTAAGATTAATCCCATGCTGCTGCCGAGTTCTGGCTGCTCAAAACATGCACACGGGAGTGTTCGATGGAAAGTCCCCTAGTTAAATTTATGACCCGCCGACAACTTTTCTGTAAAAGCGCGCTCGACGTAGTGTGCGTTAACAACATAGGTGGTGGCGCCGTCATTGAATGCTTTGGCAATGCCCACAGCCAGTTGTCTCAGCAGGGAGTCACTATTGTGAGTGGTTGGCTCGCTGAGCCACGGCAGCATTCGCAAGTCCATCGTCAATTCACCCAGCATTGGTGGAACTTTGACCAGCGGGTTAACGAATACTTCGATATAACGCCTGAGATCGAGAAGGGAGCTATTTACATTTTGGACCGTGACATTGCATTGTTCGCAATCGACAACAACGAGCGTCTTTCGAGCTGTGTTTCGAGTTCTGTTATTTACTCGAGCGGCAGGTTTTATACGATGGAATACGCAGCCAGCGGATACGACCTGCAAGCCGCCCCAGACTTGTCAACTGAGCGGCTCTTTGCTTCTTTTCTAAGGTCAAAACCTCACCTCGCAATACAAGAACCGGCGTCCAAGATCAATCTAAGCGTGCCACTTACCCATTGAGGAGGGTGGATCGAATCAGATCGATCACACTATTTTGCCCCAGCTTCTCCAGCACCCGAGACTTATGAACCTCGACCGTTCGGGGACTGATCTGTAGCAGGCTGGCAATTTCTTTGTTACTTTTGCCCTCCAACAAATGGTTGCGAACTTCTGCCTCGCGGGGAGTCAGATCACCCGACTGAGGGCTAAATTGCTGGGGCTTTCGGCTGACACGCAACACGGCCATTTGCAGGGTATTCATTAGTTCCTGTGGGTCATAGGGCTTCTCGATGAAATCGACCGCGCCTAAAAGGAAGGCTTGCCGTGCCGTACGCACATCCCCATGGGCAGTTATGACAATACAGACCAAATGGGGCGCCCGTTGCTTTACCTGCTCCAACACTTGCAAACCGCTCATACCGCCAAGGCAAATATCCAAGATGACGCAACCGGTAGAGTCTGTGTTGATTACTTTAAGGAAATCTTCGGCGTTCGAGAACACCGATACGGAAGCGCCCGCCATGCTGGTTAAGAGCGCCAAGGCATCGCGAATGGCTGCCTCGTCGTCAACGATAAAGAGGTTAGTATTTTTCAAGGGCGTTTCCTCACGTTGGACTGGCTGTCGGCAAGGAAATTCGGAACTTCATGCTGGAATTGGGAATCGCCACAATCTCGCCTTGGTGCGCCTCAATCACATCGCGGGCAAGGTGCAGTCCCACCCCCATGCCACCCGATGTCCGAGAGTATCCGAAATCAAAGATTTCTTCTACGCTGTCTTGGGCGATAAAACTGCCACTGTCCCAGAAGTCTATATTGCACGAGGTGGTGTCCACCCTTAACTCAACTCTCAGCCACTTGGCTGCACCTCGTGCCGCAGCCGAGGTGCCATTGGTCACCAGATTGCGCAGCGCCAGACTAAGTTGTGTTGCATCGCCACGGAATTGAATAGAGCCTACCCGCTCCAGTTCGTAGATTTGTACACCCAGACTGCGAGCGCGCAGCGTTTCACTTTCTAGAGTCTTTCGAACCAGATCAACAAGATCGAATTCGCTCACGGATAAGGTGCCTTGCTGATAGAAATCTTTCACCCGGTGGATAATTTTGCGCACCCGAGCAGACTCTGTCACGATCGAGTTGATGGCACGGCTGAGTTCGGGGTGGGCCCAGCTTGGCATGCTGTGGATGATCTGATTTGCCGCCATCGCGTAGGTGCTGATGGAGGTCAGAGGTTGGCTGATTTCATGGGTTAACACCCCTGCAATGCGGCCCAATGTAGATGCCCGCTGGAGGCCTCGCAGGCGCCGCTCGGTCAAGACCTTTTCGTCGATCGTGACACCAATCGTTAAGGCAACCAGCGAAATCACTGTCATGAGCGTCTGCACTTCTAACACCACGCTATTGGACGAATTGCGGGCTAAATATGCGGTCACCAAAAGCAACTGTGCCGGGAAAGAAGCAACGATAACGCCTGACATTCCGTGGCACACAGCAATCCAGGCCAACGGCAGTAAGATGAAATAGCTGTAGCGCAGCGGCGTGGTGATGGCAAAGGATGCTAGGGCGCCAATCACCATCACAATGACGACCACGGGTCCTATGAAGTTCGCTTGTCGCAACAAGCGCACGCAGGCGCTGCGGCGCGCAGGACTGGTGAAAGCAGACAACAAGGGCATCAGGACCAACAGTCCAACCAAATCGCCCACCGTTAGTTTGGTAAACACGTCAATCCATGCGCCCATTTCGACGGCATCGAAGTAAAGCAAGGTAGTTACGGTTAAGAAAGCATTGATCAACACACTCGTAATCAGTGCCGCGAGTCCGACGATCAACGTCTTGAAGTTATTGAAGCTCTGGAACCCGGCCGCATAACGCGTGATGGCTGCGCGGGCTCCCATATAGCAGGCGACGTTGATCAGCGTCAGGACGATCGATTGCGCTTCCAATGGGTCGTTTCCTCGAATTAGCCAGTCCGATAGCGACAACCCAACTGCGTACGAAAACACAAAACTAGTGCGCTGTCCAAACACAAAAATTGCCAACGCTGGTAGGGGGTTCCAGGCGGTGACATTCAGGTTGGCGGTGGGTTGAATAAAGCTAACCCAATCCAATGCAACCACGATCAGTACCACCAGAACGTGCCAAAACAGGGGAATGCCGACAAAAGTGAGGCGTGGGGGGCCAGGCGGTGGCCGATGGAGCGGTAAAGGAATCAAAGCTGTGCGCAATCAGAGACAGGCCAGTGAAAGAGATGCTAGGTCGGTGATCTTAACGAGCCAAGGGTTCTCTAGCATGGTGGCAAGCCCGTACGCGCTATGCCGTGCGGGCATTCCACTGAATCGTCTTGGAGCAGTCTGAAGTGGAAACGGCCTTGTAGGGCTATGCACGCATCGGCCTTGGCTTCTGCGCCGCTGTAAACGTTCAGGTATTGGTTCTTGGCGGCGCCAATGGGTGTTGATTTAGTTAGACGCACCGACGGCAATGCCCAGGCAAGCGATGCGCAAACGCCTGTGCCATAATCCGCGCCTTCGCTGCACACTGCCCGGGTGGTGAAATTGGTAGACGCAGGGGACTCAAAATCCCCCGCCGCAAGGCGTGCCGGTTCGATTCCGGCCCCGGGCACCACCCCTCAGCCCCTATCGCGGGCCCTGGGGCCTTCCTAAAATTTCGCCCGTTTCTATGCAATTCGGGCAAATTCTCGTCTACGACTACGCCGGCTTGAGCTAAAACCCAATGGCGAGTCGCATATATCAATTTTTTTCAATCCCGCCCTGGACGGTTTCACACTGCGATCTGGCGCTGGCCGCTACCATAGTGAACAAACTTTTTGCTTGAGTTCACTATGCCCACCATTACCAACATCGAAGACCTGCGCGTTCTGGCTCAAAAGCGCGTGCCGCGCATGTTTTATGACTACGCCGACTCCGGCAGCTGGACCGAGGGCACTTACCGCGCCAATAGCGAGGATTTTCAGAAAATAAAGTTGCGCCAGCGCGTGGCCGTGAATATGGAAAACCGCAGCACCGCCACCCGCATGGTGGGGGTGGACGTGAAGATGCCGGTGGCGATTGCCCCGGTAGGCCTGACCGGCATGCAATGCGCCGATGGTGAAATCAAAGCCGCGCGCGCTGCCGAAAAGTTTGGCATCCCATTTATGCTTTCGACCATGAGCATTTGCTCCATCGAAGACGTGGCGGCTCACACTACCCGGCCCTTCTGGTTCCAGCTGTACATGATGCGCGACCGCCAGGCCATGGTGAACATGATCGAGCGCACGCGCAAAGCCGGTTGCGACGCGCTGGTGCTGACCCTGGATCTGCAAGTGATAGGTCAGCGCCACAAAGACCTGAAGAACGGCCTGACTGCACCGCCCAAACCCACCCTATCGACTCTCGTCAACCTGCTGACTAAGCCGCGCTGGTGCCTGGGCATGGCCGGCACGCGCCGCCATAGCTTTGGCAACCTGGTCGGGCACGTCAAAGCAGTCAGTGACATGAAATCGCTGGCGGCCTGGACCAATGAACAGTTTGACCCGCGCCTATCCTGGGCCGATGTGGCCTGGGTGAAAGAACAATGGGGCGGCAAACTCATACTCAAAGGCATACAAGATGTGGAAGACGCCAAATTGGCGGTCC
>CAMDHL010000068.1 GCA_945898105.1 Comamonas sp. lk
TCCGCTTTGCGCATGCCAAACGCCAAGTCCACACATTGGCCGGTAAGACTACGGGCAAACGCAACAAACGCTTGTCACGAGAAACCAAAGCAATAAAGCGTTTTTGCTCGCCGAGCAGGCTGCCTAAGTCATCCAGCTTTGTCAGGCGCCACTCTGATGCGCGCCCGCGCCCGGCGCTAAGGCTGACACCCAGCCATTCATCGCCCGCCATCAACCCCGCCGCCTGCGCCACACCGCCGCTCAGCACCATTTTGATCCTCACCGCGCCGCCCGCGTCTTCGCTACGCAGGCCCAATTGCTGGGCCATCGCGGCAGGTTCTTCATGCACTTCCAGGCCCTGGCCCGTCAACAAAGCTTTCAAAGGCAACTCGCGCACACTATGTACCCAAGTTTTGATTTCACGATTCCACGCGCGACCCGAGAGTTCGTGTAAAACTGCAAGCAGATCATCCTGCGCCATCGGGCCACCGGAGCAGCGCGTCCATAGTGCGCGCATGACAGCATCCAAATCGGTCTTTCCCTCCATGCGCAGCTTCAGATCCAGACACAGTGCCACCAAGGCGCCTTTGGTGTAATAGCTGACGGTGAGATTGGGCGTGTTTTCGTCGGGGCGGTAGTACTTAATCCACGCATCCAAGCTGGCCTGTGCCACGCTTTGCACCAAACGGCCTGGGGTTTGCGCCACTTGGTTAATTGTTTTGCCCAGCAGTTTCAGGTAGGTCGCATCATCGATCAGGCCAGCGCGACGCAGCAGCAAATCATCGTAATAGCTGGTAAAGCCTTCAAAAAACCACAGCAGCTCAGTGTAGTTTTCCTGCGTGTAGTCGTAGCGCGCAAACTCAGCCGGTCGCAAGCGTTTGACATTCCAAGTATGGAAGTACTCATGGCTGATTAGACCAAGCAATGTGGTGTAGCCTTCGCTGGTTTTTGCATCGCCTTTGCGTGGCAAGTCACGTCGGTTGGCTATCAAGGCGGTGGAATTGCGGTGTTCAAGCCCGCCGTAGCTTTCATCGACGGCGTGCAGCATGAACACGTAGCGCGAAAAAGGCACCCGCTTTGCCAAACCCTTGCCCGGTTTAGACCCGTTCGAATGCCAAAAGCAGATCTGCGTTTCGCAAATTTTTTGTGCGTCTCGCAGCAGTCGTTCGCCGTCCATAGAGGGCAATGCCCCGGCCACTACAAAACGATGCGGGACTCCGCAGGCGGTGAAGTCGCCACTCCAGAACGCGCCCATTTCCACGGGGCAGTCTGCCAGTTCGTCATAGTCGGCAGCCAGGTAGCAACCAAAACCTGCTGCATCAACGCCCTGCGGCTTCAGGCCAGTGGCTACTTGCCAGCCTTTCATGTCTCGGCCTCGCACTAGTTCCAGTACATGCGGCAGCTCGGTTTGATTCTGCGCCATCAGACAGAGGCTGGTCGCGTTGAAAAAACCCCTCACATCGCTCAAGTAGGCCGTACGCACCGAGCTATCAAAAGCATACACCTGGTAGCGCACCTCCAAAGGCTGCGCGCCATCACACGCTGCCAACCAGCCGGCTTTATCGCACTGGGTAAGCGGTACAACGCGACCGCTTTGGCTGCATTGCAGGCCTTGTAAGTGACGGGAAAATTCGCGCACCAAGTAGCTTCCGGGAATCCACACCGGCAAGCGCAAAGCCTGGGTGCTGGCCGGCTCAGCAATGGTCATGGTGACTTGCCACAGATGTGCTGAGTGGCTGAGCACTTCCACCCGGTAATGCACGGCGGCCTGAGCGCTATGCGCAGCAGGCTTGGAGGTACGCACACGGCTACTGGTCATCGGTGGCTCCGGGGTTTAACGTTCAGCCCTTAGCCGCCTGGCTCAGCATTTGTTCTACTTTTTTAGCATCTACCGCGCCAGGCACCCGGCTGCCATTGGTAAACAGCAAAGTAGGCGTGCCATTAATTTTGTATTTACGCCCTAACTCGACGTTGCGGCTCAGTGCCGTTGCGTCACACCCACCAGCAACCGATGTAACGGGCTGGTCGCGCAGCATCCAGTCCAACCAGGCAGTGGTACGTTCTTTGGCGCACCAAATAGCTTTGGATTTCTCTACCGAATCAGCACCCAAAATGGGATACAAAAACATGTAAATGGTGACGTTATCGACTTTTTGAAGATCACGTTCAAAGCGCTTGCAGTAGCCACAATTAGGATCCTCGAACACCGCCATCTTGCGCTCGCCGTTTCCGCGCACCACGGTAAACGCGTCTTTAAGCGGCAAGCTGTCAAACTTGATAGCTGTCAATTTTTCCACCCGCTCTTCCGTCAAATTCCGCTTGTTGCGGGTATCGATCAAACTTCCCTCGATCAGAAAATCAGCCTTGGCATCGGTATAAAAAATCTCGGTACCGTCGACACGCACTTCATACAAGCCAGGAATCTCCGACTTACGAACTTCGTCAATTTGTTTGAACTGCGGCAGGCGGGCGGGTAGGTTTTTGCGGATCAGATCCTCTTGAGCAACCGCCCCGTTAGCGAAGGCCAGCACGCAGGCCAAAGCCATAAAAGAGTTCTGTAGGTTCATGGTGATTGATCCATTGAAATAACTAAGTCCGCATATCCATAGCCCGGCGCGCCAACCATTGCTTAATGGGCCCGCTGCGGGAAAAAGCCGACATACCCCAATTGCGTGCCGACTGCAGCAATGGGTTGTTTCGGTAAAAAATCTGTTGCATCGCGTCACCAACGCCGCCGACCATAGCGAGCGCAGCCTTGCGCTCACGGGCATAGGCGCGCAGCAAACGCAGATCGCCAACGCTACGCCAGTAGGGCCGCGCATCGAGCACTTTGGACAAGGCCGCCACGTCGCCCAATCCCAGGTTCAAGCCCTGACCCGCCAAAGGATGCACGGTGTGCGCCGCATCGCCGGCCAGCACCCAGGCGCCTTGCGCGTTGGTGCCACACCATTGCTTCGCAATGGCGCTCTGCAAAGGCCAGACACTGCGCGCGCTTGTGAGCTTTAAAGCGCCCAGAACATCGCGCCCGGCCGCGCTCAACTCCTGACAAAACGCTTCCTCCGGCGCAGCCTGCATGGCCTGCGCACGCTCGGGGCTGAGCGACCAAACCACTGCGCAAGTGCTGCCCTCTTCGCCATCCAAAGGCAACATGGCCAATATTTCGCCCTGGCCTTGGTGCTCTGAAAACCATTGACGCGCGACTTGCCGATGGGGCACATCGCAGGCCACGCGCGCCGCCAGGGCATGTTGCGGGTAGGCTTGAACGTCAAAATCCACACCGAATTGCGCGCGCGTGCTACTGGCTTTGCCTTCGCTGATGACGGTAAGCGGCGCGGCACAGGGCTCGCTCATCACGGTTACCAGGCTTTGAAAACCCAGCGCCTGCACCAACAGCGCTTCCAAAGCAGGTACATCGACCATCCAATTGAGTGCCGGGGCGGTTTGCTCGCTCGCGTCAAAGCGCAGCGCGCCGCCTTTGTCGCCAAACACCTGCATAGATAGTACGGGCGTGGCATGCATCGCATCGGGCCAGCAGCGCAAGCCCTCGAGCAATTCGCGCGAGGCCGCGTTCAGTGCATAGGCGCGCACATCACTATGTCCAGTGGTGGGGTCGTCGGCCCGGGGATCGACCAGGGCCACACGCAAGCGCTTGGCCGCCAATTGCAACGCCAACGCACGCCCGACGATGCCGGCGCCACGTATGCAAACATCAAAAGGTCGTGCCATGAGAGGCATTGTAGAAGCGGCCTGCAAATCCCCTTAGCACTTCGGCCCAATGCAGGCACAGCGAACGTTATGGTGCGCAAAGAACAGTCGCTGAGCGCAGCGCCAGACCCAAAACCCGCCAAAAGAGCGCCTTTATTACAATGCAGGCCGCCCCGCACAGCAGGGGCGCACTCCCTCCCGAAGCGCCATCTGCAGGTTCGGACCTCCCAAAACGAAGGACTCTCCCATGAAATGCGGCATCGTAGGCCTGCCCAATGTCGGTAAATCGACCCTGTTTAACGCGCTGACCAAGGCCGGCATCGCGGCGGAAAACTACCCGTTTTGCACTATCGAGCCCAATGTTGGCGTGGTAGAAGTGCCAGATTTGCGACTGGCCCAACTCTCCGATATCGTGAAACCCGAGCGCATCGTGCCTGCGATTGTCGAATTTGTGGACATTGCCGGCCTAGTCGCTGGCGCTAGCACCGGCGAAGGCCTGGGTAACAAGTTTCTGGCCCATATCCGAGAAACCGACGCGACCATCAATGTAGTGCGCTGCTTTGAGGACGACAACGTGATTCACGTCGCTGGCCGAGTCGACCCGATCGCCGATATTGAGGTCATACAAACCGAACTCTGCCTGGCAGACCTGTCCAGCGTGGAAAAAGCCTTGCACCGCGTGACCAAGACCGCGCGCTCGGGCGACAAAGAATCCATCAAACTGGTGGCCATACTTGAAAAATGCCAGGCCGCGCTCAACGAAGCCAAGCCGGTGCGTACCCTGGACTTCAGCAAAGAAGAGTTGCCGCTACTCAAGCAATTCTTTCTCATCACCGCCAAACCGGCCATGTTTGTAGCAAACGTGGCCGAAGATGGCTTTGACAACAACCCCTTGCTGGAGCGCCTCCAAGCTTTTGCTGCCGCACAAAACGCGCCCGTTGTGGCCATCAGCGCAAAACTGGAAGCAGAACTGAGCGAAATGAGCGACGAGGACCGCTTGCTGTTCCTCCAAGAGCTGGGTCAGACTGAGCCAGGCCTGAACCGCCTGATCCGCTCGGCCTACCACTTGCTTGGCTTGCAAACCTATTTCACGGCCGGCGTCAAAGAAGTGCGCGCCTGGACGATCCACGTAGGCGATACCGGCCCGCAGGCCGCTGGTGTGATTCATACCGACTTTGAAAAAGGCTATATCCGCGCACAGACGATCGCCTTTGAAGACTTCATTCAATTCCGTGGCGAGCAAGGGGCAAAGGATGCGGGCAAAATGCGCGCAGAGGGCAAGGAATACGTGGTCAAAGACGGCGACGTAATGAATTTCCTGTTCAGCTCCTAAGCACCATCGACCGCTTTTATTTTCGGAGATTCCCATGCCCGCATTGCTACCCCATATCGACCCGGACGGATTGCTCGAGTTTTCCGTCGTCTATACCGACCGCGCCCTCAACCATATGTCCCAGCGCTTTCAGGGCGTTATGCGTGACATCTCCACCATGCTTAAGTCGGTGTATGGTGCAAAGTCCAGTGTGCTGGTGCCCGGCAGCGGCACTTTCGGCATGGAATCGGTAGCGCGTCAATTTGCCACCGGCAAAAACGTACTGGTCATCCGCAACGGCTGGTTCAGCTACCGCTGGACACAAATTTTTGACATGGGCAACATCCCGACCCACGCCACCATCCTCAAAGCGCGCCGCTTAAGTAATGACAGCCAGGCTGCCTGGATTCCCTGCCCCATCGAAGAAGTGGTCGCCACCATCCTGGCCGAAAAACCTGCTGTGGTCTTTGCACCCCATGTCGAAACCTCCGCGGGCATGATCTTGCCTGACGGCTACCTGCGTGCGGTGGCCGATGCGGTGCACCAGGTCGGCGGTCTGTTTGTGCTGGACTGCATTGCCTCGGGCACCATCTGGGTGGACATGAAAGCTACCGGCGTGGACGTGCTGGTCACTGCGCCACAAAAAGGCTGGAGCGGCTCACCCTGCTGCGCCATGGTCATGCTCAGCGAGCGCGCCCGAACCGCGATTGACAGCACGACAAGCAGCAGCTTTGCCTGCGACTTGAAAAAATGGCTACAGGTAATGGAGGCCTATGAAAACGGTACCCACATGTACCACACCACTATGCCTACCGACGCGATCACGCGTTTGCAGGAAGTGATGCACGAGACGCAGGACTATGGCTTTGACAAAGTCTGTACCGAGCAATGGGACCTAGGCCACAAAGTACGTGCGCTGATGGAGGGCCGCGGCATCCGCAGTGTGGCGGCACCCGGTTTTCAGGCACCGGGCGTAGTGGTCAGCTACACCACTGATACCGCGATGCACAACAGCAAAGGCTTTTCGGCACTGGGCTTGCAAACTGCTGCCGGTGTGCCGCTGCAGTGCGACGAACCAGCCGACTTTATGACCTTTCGCATTGGTCTGTTTGGTCTAGACAAGCTGCATAACGCCGACCGCAGCGTGACGCACCTAGCCGCCGCGCTGGACGAGATGGGTTTTAAGGCGCAAAAAGCGGCTTAAATCGCTCCGCCGCCTTCATTAGGCGGCCGGGCTGGCGCTGTATTCCAGCGTCTCTTGCAGAGTGGGTGGCTGGCAACCGCTGCGGCCGCAGTTGATAGCGGCCGCCTGCATGGCCAGACGCAAAGTGTTTTGCAGTTCGGCTTGCGGATGCATCGCCCAGTCGGCCACGCAATTGCCCCAGAAGGTATCGCCTGCGCCTACCGTATCCACCACAGTGACTCGCGGCGCAGCCATGGCCATACCGCTATCACCTATTTGCAAATACGCGCCATGGGCACCAAAAGTCAGTGCAATGTGACTGGCTCGCGGCGCACATTGGCTCCGCACGGCCTGCACCAAGCCCAGCGCATCGGAAAGCGTAGGCGCTACCCAGCCAAGTACCTGCAAGTCCTCATCACTGGCTTTCAGCCAATCGGCCTGCGCCATCAAGGCCTTAACGCCCGCCACATAGGCCGGCAAATCACGAGCTACCTGGGGCCGCATATTGATGTCCATGCTGATGGTCCATCCCAGGGCCTTGGCCGCCTGCAAAAGTGCGAGCACTTTCTCGTTTTCCGGCGGTATAAAAAGGAGTGACCCGACGTTCAAAATACCCGGCCCATGCGCATCGGCGTGCATTAGAAGCAACTGCTCCATTGCGTCCACGGTGTAATCGCGGTCGGCCACGCCCTCGCGGTAAAAGCTGTAGTTGGGGTGGCCGTTTTGAATTTGCACCATAGCCAGCGAAGTGGGCGCGCGACTTTCGGGCGTCCCCAAGGTCACATCGTCAGCGCGCAATTGCGCTGCCAGCGTGCGGCCAAACATATCGGTCGAAAAGGGGTTGAGGTAGCGCACCGTCGCACCGCGCAAACGGGCAGCACGCGCCATGTTGTAGGGGCTGCCACCGGCAAGCGGCATAAAGCGACCGTCGGCCTGCATCACACAGTCCATCAGCGCTTCTCCGAGGACCCAAAGGTGTTTGGCATTCATAATTTTTTATGCAAAAGTTGACAATAGGAGGCGAGGTGCAGTAATTGCTGCAGTAGCCCACAAGGCGGCTATGCGTAATCCGGAGCGCAGCCATAGAAAGCAGCAACCATTGTCCTTCAGCCTAGGCGCGGGCATGCAATGGGGGCGCAATGATCACGCAAGGGGTGCGGATTAGGCGCTCAGAGACTGGCCCGTAGTGCCCAGGCGATCACTAGATTCAATAGGCCAGCGCTTCAGGCGGCAGATCACTCACCGCTTTAGCGCCGGTCATCACCGCGACGGTATCGCTCATGCTGATGAACTTGGGGTTGACCACCGCCGCACGTTTGCCCAAGCGGGCTATGTGGATGCGGTCAGCCACTTCAAACACATGCGGCATATTGTGCGAAATTAAGACCACTGGCAAGCCCTTGTCGCGCACGCGGCGTATCAATTCCAGCACCATATTGCCTTCTTTGACACCCAGCGCGGCTGTGGGTTCATCCATGATGACCACGTGTTGCGCGAAAGCAGCGGCCCGGCCCACGGCCACACATTGACGCTGGCCGCCAGACAGAGTTTCGACCGCCTGCGTCATCGAGCGGATACCAACTTTCAGGTCGGTCATACGCGTAATGCTCTCTTCTAGCATCTTCTTTTTGTCAATAAAACCCAGCCAACCCAAGGGTCCGCTACGGCGCAACTCACGCCCAAGAAACAGGTTTTCGGCAATCGTCATGGCCGGTGCCACGGCGAGGTCTTGGTACACCGTTTCGATACCGGCGCGGCGCGCATCGATGGGGCTTTTGAATTGCACCGTTTTCCCGTCGAGCAAGATCTCGCCTTCATCGGGAATCGTTGCCCCTGACAGGCATTTGATCAAGGATGATTTGCCGGCACCGTTGTCGCCGATCACGGCCAAAATTTCGCCAGCACGCAATTCAAAATCGGTACCGTCAAGTGCAGTGACCTGACCATAGCGTTTGACCAGACCACGGGCCTGCATCACTATATGTGAGGCGCTCATCAACGTGCTCCTTTGCGCGACATTTGGTCAGTGGCGACGGCCAGAATCACCAGCACACCGGTCACCAAAATTTGATACACCGAGGACACGCCCATCAGAGTAAGGCCGTTGCGGAAAACGCCCACAATCAAAGCGCCCATCAGGGTGCCCAAAATAATGCCACGTCCCCCAAACAAGCTGGTGCCGCCCAGCACTACGGCGGTGATGGCATCCAGGTTTTCGGTCTGTCCGGCGTTGGGATCGCCAGCGCCTGTACGCGCTACCGCCAGCGTGGATGCAATGCCGTAAAACACACCGGCCAGTACATACACACCGACCAGCACTTTATCGGTGGAAATACCCGCCAATCGAGCGGCCTCCGGGCTGTTCCCCACGGCATAGACATGGCGCCCTTGCGCGGTATCGCGCAGCCAGATCCACGTGGCAAGATAGAGAGACAGCATCAACACAATGCCGTAGGCCACGCGGGAGCCGCCAAACTCAAAGGTTTCGGCCAGCACGGTCATACCATCCGGAATTTGCGTAACGGTTTGCGCACGGGAATAAAGCTGCGTGATAGCAAAGGCGATATTGAGCGTACCCAGAGTTACGATGAACGGCGGTAGTTTTAAGCGCGTTACTAACAGCCCATTGATCAGGCCAAACAAAGTGGTCGCTGCGATGCCACACAAAATCGCCACCGGCGCACTCAGTTGGTAATCCGCAGCGAGTTTGCTCATGACAATCGCGCCCAGGGCCATCACCATGCCGCAGGATAAGTCGATTCCCGCGGTCAGAATAATCAGGGTCTGGCCGATCGCAATCGTGCCCACCACCATGACCTGTTGCAAGATCAGAGAAAAATTTTTCAGCGTGAGAAAGTTTTCATGCTGAAAGGAAAAAAATGTGCACGCCAATACCAGAGCGAGCGCCGGGCCTAACGTGCCCATCGGAGGGAGATTGGCTTTTAGTGAATTCATAGCGTCAATTCAAAAGATAGATAGCGTCAGCCGATGCGCTGTATCAGGCGGTGCATAAAGACGGAATCGAAAG
>CAMDHL010000069.1 GCA_945898105.1 Comamonas sp. lk
CCACCGCCATTGCGCGAAGCAAAGCCGGGGCGAGGTGCTTCGGGAATGCGTTGCTTGGGCTCTAGGCCAGCCACCACTTCAGCCTTGATGGGTTGGCGGGTATAGGCCTCGATGTCAAAAATCTTGCGGCGATCACGCAGTTCGGCAAACGTGATGGCTAGGCCGTCGCGCCCTGCCCGGCCGGTGCGGCCAATGCGGTGGGTGTAGTCCTCGGCCTTCATGGGCAGGCCAAAGTTGAAAACGTGGGTAATAGTCGGCACGTCAATGCCGCGCGCCGCCACATCGGTAGCCACCAAAATTTGTACTTGGCCCTGACGCAGCGCCATGAGGCGGCGGTTGCGCAGGCCTTGGCTCAGCGCGCCGTGCAAGGCCACGGCGTCAAAGCCATCTTGCTGCAAGTCATTGGCTAAGCCATCGCACTCGATCTGCGTACTTGCAAACACAATCGCTTGGTTGATGCCAGTGTCGCGAAGCCAGTGGTCCAACAGCTTGCGTTTGTGTTGGGCGTTATCGGCCCAGTACAAAACCTGCTTGATGTTGACGTGTTTTTCCTGCGGATTGTCGATGCTCACGCGTTGGGGTTCGCGCATCACGCGAGCGGCCAACTGCTGGATGCGCGGCGCAAAAGTGGCGCTGAACATCATGGTTTGCTTGCGGTCTATGGTGAGCTGGTTGATCTCGGCCAGATCGTCTGAAAAGCCCAGGTCCAACATACGATCAGCTTCATCCACGACAAGAAATTGCACCTGGTCCAGCTTGATCTGCATGGAGCGCTGCAGGTCTAGCAAGCGGCCGGGAGTGGCCACAACAAGGTTGGCGTTTTGCAGCTTCGCAATTTGCAACTGGTAAGGCATTCCGCCGACGATGTTGGCCACGCGAAGGCCGCGGCAATGTTGCACCAAGTCGATAGCGTCGTGCGCCACTTGCTGAGCCAGTTCGCGGGTTGGGCAGACAATCAGCGCGCCGGGCGTGGGCGCTTTGAAATTGCGCGCATTGGTTGGGTCTTTGCGCTTGGGTCGCTTCGGGGGGGCTTCGCCTTTAGCAGCGGCTTGCGCCACAGCTTCTTCGTAGGCTTGACGCTCGTCGGCTTCAGCCTGTGCCATTTGCTTCAGCAAGGTATGCAATACCGGCAGCAAAAACGCGGCGGTCTTGCCGCTGCCAGTTTGGCTGGATACCATCAGGTCGATGTATTTTTTAGCGCCCTTGTCTGCACCTTCAGTGGGTAAAGCCAGGGGAATCACTTTGGTTTGCACCGGTGTGGGCTGGGTGTAACCCAGGTCAATACAGGCTTTTATCAACTCAGGCGCAAGGTCCAGAGTCAAAAAGCCGTTGGGCTCGGCAGCAATGTTCTGCGTTTCGTCCGAAGCCACAATGGTCTCTTCAGCCAGCGAATGCACGGCGCTGTGGTCCGGCTGGAAAGCCTCGCCATCTTGGGTGGAAAAGGTGTTCTCAGGCGCGAATTCGCCCGAAGCGATCAAAGAATCAGTCATAGTTTCACTCACACAGCAACGCCACCCGAAAGGTGGGCGTTCCGTCAATGGTTAAAAAACATCAACCATCAAACGGAGGCTGCGCCAGGTGCGTCTGCTACGCTGCCGGTGCGGCTGGGCCCTCTTAACTTGGACCCGGTGAATGTTGGGAGATGTGCAAATTTCGCTTGCTCCGGCCTATTTGCCGTACCGCCGATTAGCGAAGCCCTCGATTATTGCACGGATTCGGGTTTGTACCGATACGCGGACTGCGCTTACCGCGCAATCGGGCCCCTATACCCTTGTACGCCCTGCGCGTACCAATGGCACTACACCTTCAAAAAATGGGTGCGGTAGTGTTCCAATTCGTCGATGGATTCATGTACGTCGGCGAGCGCGGTGTGCTTTTGCTGCTTCTTAAATCCGGCATACACCTCCGGCCGCCAGCGCAGGCTCAGTTCTTTCAAGGTGCTGACATCCAGATTACGGTAGTGGAAAAAGGCCTCTAGGCGCGGCATGTAGGCGACCAGAAAACGACGGTCCTGCCCGATGGTGTTACCGCACATCGGCGAGGCGCCAGCGGGAACGTACTGCGCCAAAAATGCGAGCAAAGCCTCTTCAGCCTGCGCCTCGTTGAATGTCGAGGCGCGCACTTTGTCGATCAAGCCGCTTTTGCCATGCGTGCCTTTGTTCCAGGCGTCCATGGCGTCAAGTTGCGCATCGGACTGGTGAACAACAAACACCGGGCCTTCGGTGCGCGACTCCAGCATCGGGCCGGTGACGACCACGGCGATTTCGATAATCCGGTCCTGAGCGGGGTGCAGGCCGGTCATTTCGCAGTCCAGCCAGACCAGGTTTTTGTCAGATTTGGGAAGGGGGTTTGAAGTGTCGTGCATGCGCTAGATTGTCGCCTATGGCCTAAACTGCGGCCCCATGCAAGACACCGCGCTCAATCCTTCCGACACGCTTACCCTGATTTTTGCGCTGGCGCTGACAGGCAGCCTGTTACTGAAATTGTGGTTGGCTACGCGCCAGATCCGCCATGTAGCTACGCACCGCGACACCGTACCGCAAGCCTTCGCTTCCACGATCGCCCTGCAAGCGCACCAGCGCGCGGCCGATTACACCGTGGCCAAAACACGCTTTGGCCTTATCGAATTGGCCTGGGGCGCAGCCCTCACTTTGGCCTGGACCCTACTGGGTGGCTTATCGACACTAAACGGCATGTTGCTGGACGGCATGGGCGCGGGCTTGTGGCAGCAACTGGCCCTGGTGGGCGCCTTTACCGCCATCAACACACTTCTGGAGTTGCCTTTTTCGTTGTACGCCACATTTGTGATCGAAGAGCGCTTTGGCTTTAATAAAACCAGTGTCAAGCTGTGGGTGCAAGACCTGGTTAAGTCCCTGCTTTTAGGTGTGCTAATTGGTGGACCCTTGCTGGCCCTAGTACTCTGGCTAATGGCTGCGGCGGGCTCCCTCTGGTGGGCCTGGACCTGGGGCGTTTGGATGGGCTTTAACCTGCTGGCCATGCTGATTTATCCGACCTGGATTGCGCCCTTGTTCAACAAATTCCAAGTATTGGACGATGCAACATTGACAGAGCGCGTGCGCGCCTTGATGCAGCGCTGCGGCTTTCAGGCGCAAGGTTTCTATGTCATGGACGGCAGCAAGCGCAGCGCCCATGCCAATGCCTATTTCACCGGCTTTGGGGCGTCAAAGCGCGTGGTGTTTTACGACACCTTGCTCGCCCGCCTAACGCCCGAGGAAGTTGATGCGGTTTTGGCGCATGAATTAGGACACTTCAAGCACAAACATATTCTCAAACGCATCGTGTCGATTTTCGGAGTCAGTCTGGTCGGGTTTGCATTGCTAGGCTGGGCCAGCGCGCAAGTATGGTTCTACACCGGCCTGGGGGTGATGCCCAACTTAGCAGGCGCTAACGACGCCCTGGCCTTGCTGCTTTTTATGCTGGCCTTACCCTCGTTTACTGGTTTTCTTGGCCCCATGTTTGCCCAGATTTCACGCAAACACGAGTTTGAAGCCGATGCCTATGCAATGTCGCAAACGCGCGGCGCTGATCTCGCCTCCGCCTTACTGAAGTTATACGAAGACAATGCCTCCACACTCACGCCGGATCCCCTGTATGTGAAGTTTTATTACTCGCACCCGCCGGCATCTGAACGCCTGGGCCGCATGCTGGCTACTACTTGAGCTAGCACTTGAATGAACGCAGTAGCACCTACACCTCATCCCGGCAAAGGACAAGCCCTTAGCGGCCCGCAAGTCGTCGCGCGACTGGCCGGCTTGGACGGGTGGAAACTGTGGGGTGACGGCGACACGCTGGCGATCGAAAAAACCTTCCGGTTCGGCAGCTACCTGCAAACATTAGCTTTTGCAAATGCCGTGGCCTATATGGCTGGCCAGCAGGATCACCACCCGGATATGTTGCTCGCCTACCGAAGCTGCAGCGTGCGCTGGCGCTCACACGATGTGGCAGGTATTTCACACCGCGATTTCCGCTGCGCCGCACTAGTCGATGCCTTGACAACCCCCGATAAGGAGGGAAACGCGCTTGGCTGAGCCAGCCGGTGTGCAAGAAGGCCTGGTGATCGCCGGTCATGGCCGGCATGTGTGGGTGGAAACCCCATCGGGCCGTAAAGTTATCTGCCATGCGCGCGGCAAAAAAAGCCAGACAGTAGTCGGCGACCGGGTGCTCTGGCTGGCCACGCAAGACGAAGGCACGATAGAAAAGGTCTTGCCTCGGCGTAATTTGATGTACCGCCAGGACGAAATCCGTACCAAGTCCTTTGCCGCCAATATCGACCAGGTAGTCATCGTCCTTGCCGCCGAGCCGGAGTTCTCCGACGGCCAGTTATCGCGCGCCTTAATTGCTGCCGCCGCACAACAATTAGATGTACTGATCGTGCTGAATAAACGCGATCTAGGTAGTTTGTTCGCTAATTCCTGGGAGCGGCTGGCACCCTACCGCGCCATGCAATACGCAGTATTGGCGACCGCTTTCAAGCCTTCAAGCGATACGCCCATTGCACAATCGGCCGATGACGACACCGAGCGATTGCGCGCATTATTGACAGGTAAGACCAGCCTGGTGCTGGGTCCATCGGGCGCGGGCAAGAGTTCGCTAATCAACCGCTGGGTGCCCCAAGCCAATGTGCTGACACAGGAAATTTCTATCGCCTTGCAGGCAGGTAAGCACACCACCACCAGTACCACCTGGTACTGGCTGGACGCGGAAAAAAATTCGGCCTTGATCGATTCGCCCGGTTTTCAGGAGTTTGGCCTGCACCACATCGCGCCCATGGATCTGGGGAAACTGATGCCCGATATACAAGCCCAAGCCGGTGATTGCAAGTTCTACAACTGCACGCATTTGCACGAACCGGGCTGTGGCGTGCGCAGCGCCTGCGCCGCCGAGCCCAGCCCCATCAGCCCGGTGCGCTACAAGATTTACAAAGACTTGTTTGAAGAGCTTTCGCAAAAGCGCTATTAAGGCGGCAGCTTATGCCGGGAGCAGCACCTAGGATTAGGCTGGAATGCTCTCATTTCGTCATTTCGTGATTGTGAGCGTGGACACGCAATCCAGTCTGGCAGGACGTAAATTTGAGGACCTTCGCCAGCGCCCCCGCAGGCAGGCGATTTAACCCAGCAAGCGCGCCAGGGACAGCAAGACCAGCACCACCATCCACATCACCACGGTGCGCCAGACCAGGCCGACGATGGCGCGCAAATGGCCCAGGCGAGGCGCAGGGGCGGCGTTCTGTAAGTCCACTTCGGTCAGGCCAATATGCACTGCACCGGCGGTGGCTGCCAGCACGATGCCATCGTTATCACCGGGCATCGCAGCTTCATATTTACGCCAACGGTCAATCGCATCCTCAAAGCTGCCCACAAAAGCAAAACCCATGGCTGTCAGGCGCGCGGGAATCCAATCGACCCGGTGCCACCAGACCGCCACATAGTCGCGCAGTGCGGGACTGAGCAACAAAGCATGCGGGCTCGCCGGTCGTTTAGCTAAAGCAGAAAAATACTCAGCCATGCGATACATCACCGCCCCGGCGGGTCCCAGCCCCAAACCGGACAATAGCGAGTACCAGGCAAACACCCCAAAAACACAGCGGTGCGCATTAAGTACCGAGTGTGCGATGACCTGACGGACGATTTCGCTGCGAGGTAGGTCCGATGCATCGATCTGCATCCATTGCGCCAACAAACCGCGCGCAGCATCTTCGTCCCCAGCGTCGAGCGCATCGCGGATATCGGTGAAATGGTGACTGAACTGCCTAAATCCCAAGGTCAAGTACAGAATGGCGACATTCCAAATCACGGCCGCAATCCAGCCAAGCCAAATTAGCAAGGCCCAATGCACCAATGCGGTAAGAACAGCCGGGACTAGGATCACTACGACCCAGGTTAAACGGGCGTGCGATGTCTGGCCGGTGTCCAACTGGCGGACCGTCCAGGACAAGGCATTGCGCACTTGGGTATGCAAAAAATTTTCGTCTTTGAGCGGGCGCGCCTGCTCAATCAACAAAGCAAAGAGGATCGAGAAAAAGCTCATGTCACCGCATCATACCGACGGGCCAAGCCAAAACCACCCCTAAGCCGGCAGTAAAAACCGGTATAAATTGCGCAACATCCCAGCCGTTGCGCCCCAGATGTAGCGCTCCTGCAAGCCGTCCTGGTAAGGCATGGAGATCCAATGGCGGGGACCTACCGGCGTTTGCAAGGTGTGGCGCCGGTGGTGGGCCGGGTTCATTAAATAGTCAAGCGGCACTTCAAACACGGCATCGACTTCACCAGCATTGGGCTGCAATGCAAAGCCGGGTTCCAGCAACGCGACTACGGGCGTCACTACAAAACCACTACCCGTGGTGTAGTGCGGCAGACTGCCCAGAACACTGACATGGCGGGGGTGCAAGCCGACCTCCTCCTGCGCTTCGCGCAAAGCGGTGGCGACGGCATCTTCATCTTGCTCGTCCGATTTACCGCCCGGAAAAGCAACTTGCCCAGCGTGGCTGCTCAGGTCAGCAGTGCGCTGCGTAAGTAAAACCGTGGGGCGGGCATGCATGACCAAACCTACCAACACAGAGGCAGCAGTTGGCGGCCGGTCAATAAAGCGCGGTTCCACCCGAATTTCGGGCTCCCAAACCGGTGGGGCGCTGAAGCGCCGGGCAAGGGCATGGGTCGCAAAGTGTGCATCCGGCACCGCAGGCAAATGCCCGTCGAGCATCTGAAACGGCACCTGTCGCGGATCAAACGGCGGTATTTTGCTCATGCTTTGGATGCCGCAATGCGCTATTTAAGTGCGTAAAAAAACCGCCTGCGGGGGAGCCCGGGGCGGTTTTCATGATTGCAAAAGAGCCGATCAAGTGGCAGTCTTTTTAGCTGGCAGCTTTTCCTTGATACGCGCCGATTTGCCGCTACGGTCACGCAAGTAGTAGAGCTTGGCACGGCGCACATCACCGCGGCGCTTTACTTCAATACCGGCAATCAGAGGGCTGTAGGTTTGGAAGGTACGTTCCACACCTTCACCGCTGGAAATTTTGCGAACAATGAAGCCGCTATTCAAACCGCGATTGCGCTTGGCAATTACGACGCCTTCGTAGGCCTGGACACGCTTGCGGGTGCCCTCGACGACGTTGACGCTGACGATGACGGTGTCACCAGGGGCGAAATCGGGGATGGTTTTACCCAAACGCGCGATTTCCTCTTGTTCCAGAATTTGGATTAGATTCATAGCTTCTTTCGTGATCTTGCAAGCGCCGGGACCCAGTAGGGTCACCTTGTCGTGGCAGCACCATTGCTGCGCCTTATATGGCCATGCAGAGGATCGGTTAGCCCAACAGTATAGCAATTTAGGTAAGGCGCGGCTCCTCCCAGAACCCTAACGTGAACACCAGCAGCCTTAGGGCATACCACGCAGCAATTTTTCGTCCGCCGCGTCTAGCGCGCCTGCCGCCCTGGCAGAGGCGATCAGATCAGGGCGCAGTTTTGCCGTCAGCAAAACGCGCTGATCACGCCGCCAGCGTTCAATACGCTCGTGGTGGCCCGATATCAGCACCTCGGGCACGACCTGCCCCTGCCACGCTTCAGGGCGGGTGTAGTGCGGGCAATCGAGCAAACCGTCCAGAGCGGGATTGAAGCTGTCCTGCTGGTGGCTTTGCGCATCACTCAATACCTCGGGCTGCAAACGGGCAATCGCGTCCAGGAACAACATGGCCGGCAACTCGCCGCCGGAAACCACGAAGTCGCCCAGGCTGATTTGTTCATCGACATAGCGGTCCACAAAGCGCTGGTCCAGGCCTTCGTAGCGACCACACACCAATACCGCCCCATCGCCGGCCGCCCAGTGCTGTACCGTGCTGTGGTCCAGCACGCGGCCTTGCGGAGAAAACAAAATGACTTTGCCGGTTTGCGACCGCTGCGCCTGGGCATGCTCCAGTGCGAGCGACAAAGGTTCAGCCATCATGACCATGCCCGGGCCACCACCGAAAGGCCGGTCATCGACACGACGGTAATTGCCTTCCGCCAGATCGCGCGGATTGTGCAAACAGACTTGCACCTGCCCCGACTCAAAAGCGCGCCGGGTGATGCCCGTACGTAAAAAAGGTTCAAACAATTCGGGGAACAGGGTGATGACGTCAAAACGCATGGGCCAGCCCCTTAATAGTCGCTTTGCCAGTCAACGCGAATGCGCCGTCCAGCCAAATCCACCTCGTCAATGAAGGCGGCAACAAAAGGAATCATGCGCTCCTGAACCTTGCCGTCTGTTGAAAATTCCAGTACCAAGACAGTTTGCGCACCGGTCGAGAGCAGCTCCCGCACGCAACCCATGGGCTCATCCTGCCGGTTGATGACGTCCAGGCCAATCAAGTCCACCCAGTAGTACTCGTCAGGCTCGGCAGTGGGGAAACTGGAGCGCGGGACGAAGACTCGCGCTCCGCGCAAAGCCTCGGCAGCGTCACGGTCCAGCACCTCGTGGGCACTGGCGACGACAGTGTCGGAATGCTCTTTGGCTTCTTTGATGGCGATTTTTACTACGCCCGCAAAGCTAGGGGTGCCGCGCTCGGTGGGCAACAAATACCAACGCTTGGAAGAAAAAAGCGCCTCAGGTTGGGCGCTAAATGGCAATACCTTAAACCAGCCTTTGACGCCCCAGGCCTCGCCGATACGCGCCACCTCGATGGCATCTGCCGGAAGCTCAGCGGGCTCCAAGCCTGCGATCATGCGAAATAAGATCTGCCGCAAAGGGTTAGCACCGTGCGGCGCAAACCCTTTGAGGGACTATTCAGGCTGCGACCGGCGCGCTGGCAGCGGCCTGGTTGATCAGACGCTCCACCGTGGGCGAAGCCTGAGCGCCAACGCCTTTCCAATAGGTCAGGCGGTCCTGCGCAATACGAATACGCTCTTCATTGGCGGTAGCGATAGGGTTGTAAAAACCGATACGCTCAATGAAGCGGCCGTCACGGCGGGTACGCTTGTCGGCAACGACGATACTGAAAAACGGGCGGGCTTTAGCACCACCACGGGCGAGTCGAATAACGACCATGATTCATCCTTTGGGGAGATTGAAATGAGTTTCAACCATAAAATTCGGAGTTGAGACACGCAACTGACCACCCGG
>CAMDHL010000070.1 GCA_945898105.1 Comamonas sp. lk
CACATTTTTCGGCCAAACCGCTGGCAATCACGATGGGCGATGCGGCAGGCATTGGCCCCGAAATTATTGCTAAGGCGTTTGCCGAGCGTGACGCGCAGATGCAAGGCAGTTTTGTTGCCGGTGACGTCCAAGCCATGCGCCGCGCAAGCGCCTTAGTGGCCCAGGGTTTGCCTTGGCCAGTGGTACAAATCAGTAATCCGCAAGAGGCCTTGCAGATTCCGCCGCGCTGTATTCCCGTCTTTCAAGTGGGCGAGCCCATGCAGCCGGTGCCCTATGGACAGGTCAGCGCGGTGGCCGGCGAGTTTGCAGGCCGTTGTGTGCAATGGGCCGCGCAGCAGGCGCTCGATGGCGCAATCGCTGCCGTAGTAACGGCGCCGCTCAATAAGCAAAGCCTATCCGCAGCGGGTCCGCCGTTTGATAGTTTCCCCGGCCATACAGAGATATTCCAGGCGCTCGCCGAGCAACATGCGGGTCTACCGGTGGCGGGCTTGCCGGTGCGCATGATGCTGGCCAATGAGGAACTGCGCACCGTGCTGGTCAGCATTCACCTGTCCCTGCGGCAGGCGATTGAGGCCGTGACCGAATCGGCGGTGCTAGAGACCATTCGCATTACCGACGCGGCTCTGCGCCCGGTGCTGGGCAGGGCGCCCCGAATCGCAGTGGCCGGGCTTAATCCCCATGCCGGCGAGGGTGGTTTGTTCGGCGATGAGGAGCAAAGCGTGATTGCGCCTGCGATAGCGGCGGCGCGTCAGGGTGGCTGTGATGCCAGCGGCCCGTGGCCACCAGACACAGTTTTTATGCAGGCGCGAGGTACCGGCGCGGCTGCGCGTTTTGATGTGGTGATCGCCATGTACCACGACCAGGGCCTCATTCCGGTGAAATATCTGGGGGTGGAGCAGGGCGTAAACCTGACGCTTGGTCTGCCTTTTGTGCGTACCAGTCCAGACCACGGCACCGCCTTTGATATTGCCGGCCAGGGCCTAGCCGATGCCTCTAGCCTTCTGGCCGCCGTCCGTATGGCACGGCAGTGGGTGGGCGCAGCAGAGGCTTAAACGCTTTTGTGCCGCCTGCAAGCTTTTGCTGCGGTGCCGCACGTCAAATCGGGCGCCTAACGCTCAGCTACAATGCTCAGTTACCTTTTAGTGATTTTTGCTGAGGATTCTCATGAGCGACACCCTCGCCGGTACCCCTTCCCACGACTCGAGCAAACGGACTTGGCTCATCGCCTCTTCCTGCGTAGGCGCAGCTGGTGCTTTGACTGCCGTAGTGCCTTTTGTAAGTTCTTTCCAACCTTCCGAGCGCGCCAAAGCCGCCGGCGCAGCGGTTGAAGTCGATATTTCAGCGGTCAAGCCCGGTGAAAAGCTGACCGTTGAGTGGCGTGGCAAGCCAGTTTGGATCGTGCGCCGCACGCCAGAACAGTTGGCGTCACTTGAATCGCTCGATGGTGCATTGGCCGATCCACAATCCAAGCGTAATCCTGACGAGCTCACTCCCAAATACGCCCGCAACCCGGCGCGCTCCATCAAACCTGAGTTTCTGGTGGTGGTCGGTATTTGCAGCCACCTGGGCTGTTCCCCTTCGGACAAGTTTCAAATCGGCGCACAGCCGTCGCTACCCGATGACTGGAATGGCGGCTTTTTGTGCCCTTGCCACGGCTCGACCTTTGACATGGCCGGCCGCGTCTTTAAAAACAAACCTGCGCCGGACAATCTTGAGGTGCCGCCGCATATGTTCCTCTCCGACAGCAAGTTGCTGATCGGCGAAGACAAACAAGCTTGACCCTACGCCTTCGGAGCAAACCATGGCTGAATTCAAAGAAATCTCCCCCAACGCCCCTGCCGGTGCCAAATTAGGCAACTGGCTGGAAAACCGTTTCCCTTCAGCGTTCGACGCTTATCGCGTTCACCTGTCCGAATACTATGCGCCCAAAAACTTCAACTTCTTTTATATTTTTGGCGGCTTATCGATACTGGTTTTAGTCATTCAGATCGTGACCGGCATTTTCCTGGTCATGCACTACAAGCCAGATGCCGCCCTGGCGTTTGGCTCGGTTGAATACATCATGCGAGATGTGCCATGGGGCTGGCTGATCCGCTACATGCACTCCACCGGCGCCTCGGCCTTCTTTGTTGTGGTGTACCTGCACATGTTTCGCGGCCTTATCTATGGCAGCTACCGCAAGCCGCGCGAGCTGGTTTGGCTGTTTGGCTGTGCCATCTTCTTGTGCCTGATGGCCGAAGCCTTTATGGGCTACCTGCTGCCTTGGGGTCAGATGAGCTACTGGGGTGCGCAAGTGATCGTGAACTTGTTTGCCGCCGTGCCATTTATCGGCCCCGACCTGGCGCTGCTGATCCGTGGTGACTACGTGGTCGGTGACGCCACGCTCAACCGTTTCTTCGCCTTCCATGTGATCGCTGTACCCCTGGTCCTGCTGGGCTTGGTGGTAGCGCATTTACTGGCTTTGCATGATGTGGGTTCCAACAACCCCGATGGCGTCGAGATCAAAGGCCCCAACGCCCCCAAGGACGCTAAAGGTAAACCTTTAGACGGTATTCCCTTTCACCCTTACTACACGGTACATGACATTTTTGCCGTCAGCATGTTCCTGATGGTGTTTACCGCCATCATCTTCTTTGCGCCTGAATTTGGCGGTTACTTCCTGGAATACAACAACTTCATACCTGCGGACCCACTCAAGACGCCGTTGCACATTGCCCCTGTCTGGTACTTCACCCCTTACTATTCGATGCTGCGCGCTATCACTACTGAAATGGTCTATGTGCTGATCGCCTGTATCTGGCTGGCGGCTTTCTTGGCTGTGACCCGTGGCAAATTAGCTGCGCTGTTCAAAGTCGTCGCCCTCGGTGCGGCTGCTGCGGTCACCGTCATGATGCTGAACACAGACGCCAAATTCTGGGGTGTGGTGATCATGGGTGGCGCTGTAGTGATTTTGTTCTTCCTGCCCTGGTTGGACAATTGCGAAGTCAAGTCCATCCGCTACCGTCCCGATTGGCACAAGTACATGTATGGCGTTTTTGTAATCAACTTTGGCGTTCTGGGATACCTTGGTGTGCTACCTCCCTCGCTGATTGGTGAGCGCGTGTCCCAGGTCGGCACCCTGTTCTATTTCGGATTCTTCTTGCTAATGCCTTGGTGGAGCAAGATCGGCCAATCCAAACCGGTGCCCAGCCGAGTTGTTTTCGCTGCCCATTGAGCTGGAGTTGTTAAAAATGAAAAAACTTGTACTCAGCTTTTTGACCGCGTTTGCTCTAGTCTCTGGTGTGCAGGCCGCAGGCGGCGGAGGCATTGCCTGGGACAAAGCGCCCAACAACCTGAACGACATGGGCGCATTGCAAAACGGCGCCAAAGTGTTCGTCAACTACTGCCTCAACTGCCACGCAGCGGCTTACATGCGCTTTAACCGCCTGAAAGATATTGGCCTGACCGAGCAGCAAATCAAAGACAACCTTCTGTTCACCACCGACAAAGTGGGCGAGACCATGAAGGTCGCGATCGACCCACGGCAGGCCAAAGAATGGTTTGGCGGCAACCCTCCGGACTTGACCGTGATCGCCCGTTCGCGCTCCTCGGGTCAGGGCAGTGGCGCTGACTACCTGTACACCTACCTGCGCAGCTACTACCCGGACGACACCAAGGCCACGGGCTGGAACAACCTCGCATTCCCCAATGTTGGAATGCCACATGTGTTGTGGGAGTTGCAGGGCAAGCGCGTACCGGTTTATGGCAAAGAAGTCGTCCATGGCCACGAGACTGAAATCTTCAAGGGCTGGGAGCAAGTCAGCCCTGGCAAGATGACGCCGCTGGAATACGACCACATGGTGGGCGACCTGGTGGGTTACCTTCAGTGGATGTCCGAGCCTTCGCAGAGCAAGCGTGTGCAGGTCGGTGTCTGGGTCTTGATTTTTCTGACCGTGATGACCGTCTTTACCTGGCGCCTCAATGCTGCGTTCTGGAAAGACGTGAAGTAATTCAAATAAGCGATGTTTGCCGGTTTGCAAGTCAGACCGGCGGCAAGTGTCAGAGTGGGTCTGCAAAGCGCACCCACTCTTTTTAATTTTTAGGAGTCCCCCGCCATGATGGTGCTGTATTCAGGAACAACCTGCCCCTTTTCCCACCGCTGCCGTTTTGTGCTTTTTGAAAAGGGCATGGACTTTGAGATCCGTGACGTGGACTTGTACAACAAGCCCGAAGACATCAACGTCATGAACCCGTATGGTCAGGTGCCGATTCTGGTCGAGCGCGACCTGATCTTGTATGAGTCAAATATCATTAATGAGTACATTGACGAGCGCTTTCCGCATCCGCAATTGATGCCCGGCGACCCGGTGGACCGTGCCCGTGTGCGTTTGTTCCTACTCAATTTCGAGAAAGAGCTGTTTGTACATGTGACGACGCTGGAATCGCGCAGCAGCAAAAACAATGACAAGGTCTTGGACAAAGCGCGTGCCCACATCCGTGACCGTCTGACCCAGTTGGCGCCGGTGTTCCTGAAGAATAAATTCATGATGGGCGAGAACTTCTCGATGCTGGACGTGGCGATCGCGCCGCTGTTGTGGCGCTTGGAGTACTACGGTATCGATCTCAATAAAAATGCTGCGCCTTTGCTCAAGTATGCAGAGCGCATTTTTTCGCGCCCCGCCTACATCGAGGCGCTGACGCCTTCCGAAAAAGTGATGCGCAAATAAAAGGCGTAACGCTGGCGTTCGAGGTTTTACTTGACTCAGTCTCCGGCTACTACTTCCACGCGCCCCTATATGGTTCGCGCCATGTACGACTGGTGCGTGGACAACCAGCTAACGCCCTTTATTGTGGTCGCCGTCGATGCCAGCGTGCGCGTGCCGGTTGAGTTTGTGCGTGAAGGTGAAATCGTACTCAATATCAGCATGGGTGCGACCAGCAATTTGGTTTTGGGCAATGACTATATTGATTTCAAGGCCCGCTTTGGCGGCATTGCCCGCGAGATTAGCGTTCCCTTGAACCGTGTTTCTGCGATTTACGCCCGCGAAAACGGCCAAGGCATGACGTTCCCCCTAGAGGCAGTGCCAGCTGGGGCTGATACGGCCGCTCCTGCTCAGGCGCCCAATCCGGTAGTCCTTTCCCCAGCGAGTTCTGGCGCGCCCGCACTAGGACTGGTATCTGCTGAGAGTTCACCTACCGATCCGCCAGCTACCCCCAAGGGTCCTCGGCCTTCTTTAACGCGAGTTAAATAGTGCCTTGAATCTAGCAGCGCTCAGCGCTGCTTTGTAACGCGCAAGTACATAGCGCAGCGTGCGTTTTGCATGGCGAGCTGCAATAAACCCTACAGTAGAATCTCCCCCGTGCCGATTTAGCTCAGTTGGTAGAGCAACCGCCTTGTAAGCGGTAGGTCATCAGTTCGAATCCGATAATCGGCACCATCTCATTGTGTAAAGGCCTTTAAGGAACAATCTTTAAAGGCCTTTGGCCTATTTTGTACAGGTCTTGGTGCGCATTGAATCTTGACCGGTGTGCAGGAATAAAACAGGAGGTTGGTATGCGCCCCAGTGCTTTCCTATGTGGCTGGCTTGTGCTTTACCGCCATTTCCTATCCTTATGCTAGCCCGAGCCCGATTAGCGGCGTTGTTATGTTTGATCTTTGCAGTTGCGGGATGCGAAGAGTCGCCTTTGGAGCGTTGCGTCAAATCGCGCCTGAAGGTATGGGACTCTAATTCAGAAAAAACGCCTTGGCGGATTTCTGAAGCGACGGGCCAAACCCGCTCCCAGTTTGAAGCCAAGGCACGCAACTGGTGTGCTGAAGAAACTGGTGATAAATAGCCACGCTAGGTACGGACCTTACTCAGGCGCGTATCAGGCGTCCTTAATCGCGCTATTGCTGTATTGCGTATATAGTTCGGGGCAACCATGTTCATGTATGGGATGGTTTTTTAGATTCAGGCTGCGCACCAATTATTGGCATCTTGAAAAATTGATACCACGGAGAATAACGATGTATTTGCAAACTCTCGTACGCGCCATCAGCATAGCGACCCTTGTTTTGGCATTGAACGCTTGTACGGCGCTGACCCTTGCCGGTAGCGCTGTGATGGACGCTGGCTCAGCTGTCGTCACTGGCGCCGCAAAGGCCGGAAGTTCGGTCGTCGATGCAATAACTCCAGATTCAAAAAAATAAGGCAAAACATGTTCCGGCTCTCTGCCGGGACTGTGCCACAGCACTTGTACCGCAAAAAATCACGCGCGCTTACAGCAATCGGCGTTTGACTTTTTTGTCCCAGTGCCGCACCAAGATTTGCTTATCGCCTTCGTAGGCTTCCAGCCTGCCGGTGATGCGGAAATGCGTTGCGCTGGCGGTCATGGTGCTATAGGTCTCGGTGCGGGTGACCCAGTCGCCGCGCGAGGTTTCCATGCTCCAGTGGCATTCTTGGCGGGCGGATAAGGGATCGTCGGGCAGGATGCTGTAACGCTCGCGTCCGCGTCCCCACGTCGTCAGGCCGTGCTCCAGGTTAGTGATCCGGCCAAAGTCGTCTTCAATCACCATGCCCCGCTCGCCGGTGGCCTGATCGATCGTTACTTCCCGCTTGTTCCAGGGCGCGTCCAGCGTCTTCAGGCGTACCGCTGGCGCTGCCTCGGCTGGCTCAAAATGCGGCGCTTTTTCACCACGCACTTTGGCTCGCACTGGTAAGTCCATATGGCTGGCACCGGTGTGTACTGTCAGCGTAACGGGCGTCGGGGCCGGCCAGATCAGTGGCCAGTAACTGGTGGACAGCGATACCCGAAGCCGATGCCCTTTAGGTAACCTGTAGGCCACGTCGTCCAATTGAATTTTTACGGTGTACACCTTGCCCGGCTCTAGGGCCTGGGGATGATCGTGGCTGGCATCGCCGTGCAGATGCGTGAGGTTAGCCACCGCGTAGGTCAGCCGTGATACCGCACCATCGGGCCAGATGCTGTTTAACCGCACCGCCACATGCGCAACGGGCTGGTCGACGCTGAACTTGAGCGTCAGCACCGGAGCGCCGACTAGGTCTATGTCTTGGCCTAAAGGCGCTCCGTCAAAGGTCAGCGAGCCCGAGTCATCCTGACGCTGGTCGCCCGCAAATTCTGGCCCCATCCAAATAATGCAGTACTCGCCGCTGTCTGCGCCGGTGTGCTGCGGTGAGCTGATCGTCTGCTTGCGTGCGCTGGTTCGCTCTGCCCCTAGGCCGTCGGCATTGAGATGAAGGCGCTGCCCGTTTTGCTTCGTATTGGGCCATACGGTGTCGCTGACCCAGCGGCCCGCAATGTGGCTGATGCTGGCGCCGGGCCGCTGCACTTCCATGATGTAGGTGCGAAAAGCCGGGTCCTGCTCCACGCCGGTTTGCGCGCCTTTGAGCCAGCGGTCCCACCAGCGCAGCGCCTCTTGCAAAAAGCCGATGCGCGGCTCGGGCACTGCAAAGTGCGGGTACTTATGCGCCCACGGCCCAATGATGCCTTTGACCGGGCTTTGCACCGTGCCCACCAGACGCGGCACGGCGTTGGTATAGGCGTCGTTCCAGCCGCCAAAAGCCAGTACAGCCGCTTTGATGGCGCCGATGTCTTGGTTGACCGAACCGCGCTTCCAGTAGGCATCGCGGTGCGGGTGTTGCAGCCAGTCGATGGCCAGCAATGGCTCGGTGTTCAGGCGCTCCAACCACATGGCGCGCCATTGTTTTCCGACCAGCGTAGGGTCCGGCGGACGCGAAGAATAGCCAAACATCGTGGCCGACCATCCCATGTTTTCCGATAGCAGGCAGCCGCCTTTGAAATGGATGTCGTCGGTATAGCGGTCGTCGGTCGAGCAAAGGGTAATGATGGCTTCCAGGCCCTCGGGTTGGCGGGCTGCTACCTGCAGGCTGTTGAAACCGCCCCAGGAGATGCCCATCATGCCCACGCGCCCTGTGCACCAGGGCTGCTGGCGCAGCCAGGCGATCACCGATTCGGCGTCCTGCAATTCCTGCTCGGAGTATTCGTCATGCATGAGGCCTTGCGAGTCCCCATTGCCACGCATGTCCACGCGGATACACGCGTAGCCGTGGCCCGCCAGATACGGGTGGGTGAGGGCGTCGCGCACGATGGTGCCATCGCGCTTACGGTAGGGCAAATGCTCCAGGATGGCGGGCACCGGGTTCTTAGCGGCGTCCTTGGGTAGCCAGATGCGCGCCGATAGTTGGGTGCCATCGGGCATGGGAATAATTTGGTGCTCGATTTCGCGCACCGCGCGGGGGAATTTGCGTACAGTTTTCATGGCGGCGACCTTAGCGCTGGCCGCGCGCCCTGTCAAATCGGGAAAACCAGACGTACGCGGCCGTCCTGGGCACGGCCTTGCATAGCTTGCGCTTTTTCCCCGGCAAAGCGTTGCGCTAGTCCGTGGTGCAGCGCCGCCAGCGTCCCGGCCGCGCTGCGGTGGTCCATTGGGGTGCAGATCAGTTCCAGGCTGCCGTCGTCGTGGCGAACCAACTCGATAGCGCGCGTCTGGCTGGGCCAGTCAATGACGGAGGCGGTGGCGATTTCCCAAAAGCCCCGCCCGCCGCCGGCACGGGCTTGTGGACGTGGCGGGTGCGCGTCGATTCGATGGATATGGCGGTGGCCTACCAGCCAAGCCAGCACGCAGGCATGCCGGTGCAGCACATCGGTCAGGGCCTGCGCATGCACGCGCTCCGGGTCATGGCCCCGGCGGTTGACCAGCGAGGCGCAGCCATGGTGGCTGGCGATGATGGCCCAGCGGCCTGGCGTGCGCGCCACTTCCTGCAAACAATCATCCAGCCAGGCCAGTTGCGGCTTGCCCACGCTGCCCTGGTAATCGCCCCAGGGGTGGTTGGTGTCTAGCAGGATGATCCGCACATGCTCGGTGTCCACATACGTATCGCGCTGGCCCGGCCCCAGTGATCCGTAGCCTAGGGCGCCCGCTGCCGCATGGGCATCGACAAATTCTTGCGCGCTGATGATTCGCCGCTCTGCATCCGGCGCTATCGCCCGCGTGCCTGCGCCGGATTCTGTCTGGGAAAACGCGTCGGGCGTGTCCAAAAATGCGTTCAGCGGGTCCGCAGGCATAAAGCCGGTTGGCTGCGCCAGGGTTTTGCGCGCACCGGTAGCGAT
>CAMDHL010000071.1 GCA_945898105.1 Comamonas sp. lk
GCCTTAGGGATTGCCATTATCAACATCGACCCGCCGACTGTGGTGTTGGGGATTTTTGTCGTGTATGGCTTTAGCGGCTACGCGGTGTACTGCGTGCGCCGGTTCCGCGGGGTTCCGGTCAGCGTGATCAGCACCTCGACCGACGAGCCCGACGAGCGCGGTATGCACAAATAATCTGGCTACGCGTTCGATTGCTAGTCTTAAGCAATCAGTTTCTGGAAGCTTTGCATGTCTTACCACCTCATAGTTTTCGCCATCACTTTGCGCGATGGCGAGCAATTCCCCGGCGTCTATTGCGCGAGATGAAAAACTGCGAATCGGCCGTCAGTTGGAGCGCTTGAAGGTGGATGTGATGGGAGCCGGTTTTGCCGCCAGCTCGAATGGCGATTTTGACGCGGTGCAATGGGTGTCCTCGAAAATTAAACACTCGACTATTTTTGCTGTCGCGGGAACCGAGGTAAGTGGTACTCCCGATGGCAACGACCCGGTGGGCGAGTAGCTAAAGGCTATCGAGTCGCATGGAAAAAAGCGGCACGAAAATGTTGCTTTACTCAGTTAATTTCATAAGTGGGTCTACGGGAAGCCCGGGTGAAGTCACCGTGCGCTTGCAAAAGGGTGACCGCATCGTTAACGGCCTGGGCGCAGATCCAGATATTGTTGTGGTCTCTACCAAAGCGCATTTATGCGTGCTTACAAAACTTCAAAGCAAGGGTTATCGGGTGGCAGCGCAGGGGTGAGCAGTGATTTACACGATTTTGCTTGATGTTTCTCACCCAAGTGCTTGATTTATTTTGTTTTTTGATTAAACTGCGGTTTTTTTCACAGAGCGTTTAGTGCGTGATGCGAATTTTCTTACGGACCCGATTCCCATTGGCTAATCAATATTTACTGAAAATCGTGTTGATCGCGTCTTTATTGACCTTTGGGTCAGTATTTGCAGCTCAAGAATCCGCGCGCGGCTCAAAGACTGACTCCGCGCGGCAACAAGTTAAGAATAAACCAGCCAAAGCCCGCAGTGGCCAAAAGATAGCTGTCAAATCTAAGGCGAAGGCTAAGACGAAGTCCAAGTCCAAATCGAAGTTCGTTGCAGCCCCAAAGCGCCCCTCGTTTGGCGACATCGCTGGCTTGCACTTAGCGCCAGATGCCTTGGCGCTGAAATCCAGCGTAGCCTTCGTGATCGATCAGGACACTAAAGAAGTCCTGCTTCATAAAAATGAACTGGCGGTACTCCCGATTGCCTCAATCACCAAATTGATGACTGGCATACTGATCAGCGAGGCGCGTCTGCCCATGGATGACCTAATCACCATCAGCCAAGATGATGTGGATACGGAGAAAGGCAGCCGCTCGCGCCTGACCGTGGGGACCACATTGACTCGCGGTGAGTTGCTGCATCTATCACTTATGGCCAGTGAAAACCGGGCGGCCCATGCCTTAGGTCGGACTTTCCCCGGCGGTATGAGCCGTTTTGTGGCATTGATGAACAACAAAGCAGCGGAGTTAGGCATGGCCGCCACCAGCTACGTCGAGCCCACAGGCCTCTCTAGCAGAAACCAATCAAGTGCCAAAGACCTTGCTACTTTGGTTAACTACGCTTATGCGGACCCGACCTTGCGCGAGTTTTCAACCTCTCCGGGCTACCAGGTGGAAGTGGGACGCCGCACTTTGCGATTTAATAATACGAATCGCCTCGTTAAGAACCCGGATTGGGATATTGGCCTACAAAAGACAGGCTACATCTCGGAAGCTGGTCAGTGCTTGGTAATGCAGGCCAAAGTTGCTGGTCGTAAAATAATTATGGTATTTCTAGACTCTACTGGGAAACTCAGTCGGATTGCTGATGCCGAACGCGTCCGCCGTTGGGTCGAGTCAAGCCCGGTGGCGAGCCCCCGCGTCGCGCCGCTTGCCGCTTTGGATCGCACCGGTCAGAATTTGATCCAATAAGAGCCTCGTGGGAACGGGCCCTTTGCCGGCCCCAAGGCTGGCGTCTCTTGATTTAACGTGCGTTAAATCCTAGAGTCCTGGAGATTTCTTGCGCTGTTTCCTTCAGGCGCGGCATCCAGCTGTCCTCCATCCGGCTGGAGGGAGATGAAATTGACAATCCTGCAATAAGCTTGTTCTGGTCATCGTAAATGCCCGCCGCCATACAGCGTACGCCCAACTCCAACTCCTCGTTATCACTGGCCTGACCATATTGGCGTACGCGTGACAACTCTCGCTCCAAGGTGGACAAGTCGGTAATGCTGTTTTTGGTGTGGCCCTGCAGTCCCGTTCGCGTTGCATAGTTGCGAATGCGTTGCGGGTCATCGGCAGCCAAAAATAACTTGCCTACTGACGTCAAATGCAGCGGCGCGCGTCCCCCGATGGCGCGAACGACTTGCATGCCGGAGCGTTCGCTGAATGCGCGCTCTACATAGATAATTTCGTCGCCTTGGCGCATGCTCAGGTTGACCGGTTGCTGGGTTAGTTTATGCAGTTCACGCATCGGTGCAAGCGCTGCGTCACGAACGTTAAGACGTCCCTTTACAAGATTGCCTAATTCGAGCAGACGCATACCAAGGCGATAGCTGCCGGCCTGGGGGCGGTCCGCAAACCGCCCTAACACCAAGTCGTTGAGGATGCGGTGTGCGGTCGAGGGATGCAATCCAGCGCGGTCACTGATTTCTTTTAGCGTCATAGCCTCCTCGCGGGACGCTAAAACGTCAATGAGCGTGAACATACGCTCAATCACTTGCACTGAAGGTGACGATGGGCTGTTGGTGGAGTCTTGTTTGGTCATAAGCAGGTGTCTGGAACGCCTGATTTTGCGCTATGAAATGAACTTGCTGCCGATTACAGGGAATTTCAAGATTTTTGCCTTGGGCTAGGACTGCTGTCCTGCCAACGCCCGTCCAATAAAATTTGAGACGGCGCGAAGCGCATCTTGTAATTCATTTTTTGGCTTTGTTCAATCCAGTAGCCCAAGTATAAAAAGGACAAGCCCAGCGATTTGGCTTGTTGTAATTGCCACATTACGTTGTAGGTGCCAAAACTGGCATCTGCTTGGGGTTCGTAAAAGGTATAGACCGCTGATATGCCATCGTCCAGCACATCCAAGATAGACACCATTTTCAGTACACCGGGTGCATCTCCAACTCCAGGCTCGCGGAATTCAATGAGGCGAGAATTGACACGGCTCTGGAGTAAAAATTGGGTGTATTGGCTGACGCTGTCCTCTTCCATGCCGCCGCCAGCGTGTCTGCTGTGTTGGTAGCGCAAATAAAGCGCATAGTGCTCTTGCAAAAAGCCCAAGCGCTGTACCCGCACCTGCAAATTGGCATGTTGTGAAAGGGCGCGGCGCTGGCTGCGACTGGGTTTAAATTGCGCCACAGGGACGCGAAGCGGCACGCAGGCTTGGCATCCGTCGCAATACGGGCGGTAGGTGAACATGCCACTGCGTCGAAATCCGCTCTCTACCAATCCGGAGTAGGTGCTGTTGTCAATTAAATGGCTGGGCGTAGCGACCTGCGAGCGGGCCTGGCGTCCGTCAAGGTAACTGCATTCATAAGGCGCAGTGGAATAGAACTGCAGTGTCTGCAGTGGCAGATCGTGGAGATTGGTCATATCGCTTGGGTCAGTAGGCCTGTTGCAAATGCTTCCAACTATCGGGGTGGAACTCCCAAGGCACCGGCATTTGGGTCCTGGCCGATTGCATGGTACCAAGGAACTGCGCTCGCTGCACCGGTCGGGCGCCGAGTCTAGCCAGGTGGGTGGTGACCTGTTGGCAGTCCAGTTGGGGGACCTCATGAGCCCTGCAAAGGGCTACCAGCGCGGCCAGGGCGATTTTCGAACCGTCTGTGATGCGGGTGAACATGGACTCGCCAAAAACGGCCCGCCCCATGGCCACAAAGTAAAGCCCCGCCACCATTTCGCCTTTGACCCAGGTTTCGACGCTATGGGCATAACCTGCGTGGTGAAAGTCGATATAGGCATCGACCATCGCCGGCACGATCCAGGTGCCATTTTGGCCATGACGTGGCGCCTGCGCGCATTGACGTATGACTGCGGCAAAGTTACTGTCGATACGGATTTCGCAATCCTTGTCCTGTTGAAAGCGGCGCAGTGTTTTCTTCAGGGAGGGGTGGATTCGGAAATCTTGCGTATGTAGCACCATACGCGGGTCCGGGCTCCACCATAGGGTCGGTTGCTGTGGGTTGTACCAAGGAAAAATTCCGCGCGCATAGGCTTCCTGCAGCGTTTCCACATCCAATGCACCTCCGGCCGCGAGCAATCCCGGCGCGTCGCTGTCCGGCCCCCATGTGCGGCTCAAGGGCGGAAAGGGATCGCCCGGCAGCATCCATGTGAGATCCGGCGTGCTCATCGGATGGAGTACTTTGCCCAAGCGCAAAGCTGGCGTTGGATACGCCTAAAGCACTGCCGGTTAGAATGCGACGGTCGGGGCGTAGCGCAGCCTGGTAGCGCATCTGGTTTGGGACCAGAGGGTCGAAGGTTCGAATCCTTTCGCCCCGACCACTGTAAATGCCAAAGCCTTGCCTTTGGCTTTTTCGTTTTCGAAGCGCGCATGCATTTCTGTCCGTAGCTCAGTTGGATAGAGCAACAGCCTTCTAAGCTGTAGGTCACAGGTTCGATTCCTGTCGGACAGGCCAAATACATGGTCATCATCTTAGGGTAAAAGCAATTTGGCGGCGCGCATTGGCAGCGGGTTGACCAGCCAATCTTTGAGCGCCTGATCCAGTGCCGAGGGATCGCCCGTTGTGTAAAAAAACGAAGCCCCGGCACTGCCTTTGGAAGCGTCATGCGCTTGGTCTTGACACAGTGTGCCTGCCGCCTCCAGTAGTTGCCGCGTGCGCCGAGCCACCGGTTCGCCCGCTTCCAGCAGCGCAACATCGGAACCCCATGCCTCGGTTAAAACGTCAGCCGCAAGTGCGTAATGGGTGCAACCCAGCACGACCGTGTCGATGCCTGCCCCGCCGTGAGTCGCTTCGCGAAGCGATTGCACATAGCGATGGCATAGCGCCTCTATCGCGACCTGGTCCGACTGCTCAATAGCCGCTGCCAGACCATCGCATGCCTGCAACAAAAAACGAACCGATGGTATTTGCGCAACAAGCAATGCTTGAAATTTTTCACTTTCCAGTGTGCTGCGAGTAGCCATTACCGCGACAACGCCGCTCCTGCTTTGGGCCGCCGCCGGCTTAAGCGCTGGTTCGATGCCGATGATGGGCAAACTGGTGTACTGCCCGCGAAGGCTGGCCACCGCGGCGGCTGTGGCCGTGTTGCAGGCAAGCACCAAGGCCTTGACATGGTGACTGTTGTAAAGATAGTCGGCCAATAACTGCGACCGCCTTAGCACATGCGCAGTGTCGCGCTCGCCATACGGCGCATAGCCCGCATCAGCCACGTAAACAAATTGTTCTTGGGGCAACTCTTCGCGCAATGCGCTTAGCACGCTCAAGCCACCGATACCACTGTCAAAGACACCAATGGGGCCTGTTGCAGCGGCGTGCGATGCCATCAGTCGATCAGGCCGCTTTAACGGCAATGGTTTTGAACTCACCGCTGGCAATTTTTTGTTGCCAAAGCGCCGGCCCGGTGATGTGTGCGCTGGTGCCACCGGCATCGACGGCCACGGTTACTGGCATGTCCACTACATCAAACTCGTAAATCGCCTCCATCCCCAAGTCTGCAAAGGCTACGACTTTGGCGTGTTTGATCGCCTTGCTGACCAGATAAGCCGCGCCACCAACGGCCATCAGGTAGGCGCTTTGGTGCTTCTTGATCGCTTCGATGGCCACTGGCCCACGTTCTGCCTTGCCCACCATGGCGATCAGTCCGGTTTGCGCCAGCATCATTTCCGTGAAACCGTCCATGCGGGTGGCGGTAGTCGGGCCGGCTGGGCCGACCGCTTCGCCTTTCACAGGATCAACAGGCCCAACGTAATAAATCACTCGGTTCGTGAAATCCACCGGCAGGGACTCACCCTTTGCCAACATTCCTTGAATGCGTTTGTGCGCGGCGTCGCGGCCGGTCAACATCTTGCCGTTGAGCAGCAGTGTTTGGCCGGGCTTCCAGCTGGCCACCTGAGCCGGCGTCAGCGTATTGAGGTCGACTTTGGTGCTTTGCACATAGTCGGGTTTCCAGTTCACTTGGGGCCAGACGTCTAGCGACGGCGGCGTCAGATAGGTCGGTCCGCTGCCGTCCAGGACAAAGTGCGCATGTCGCGTGGCTGCACAGTTGGGAATCATGGCGACAGGCTTGCTGGCGGCGTGGGTGGGGTAGAGCTTGATCTTGACGTCCAGCACGGTGGTCAGGCCACCGAGGCCTTGGGCGCCAATTCCCAAGGCGTTGACCTTGTCATACAACTCCAGGCGCAGTTCCTCGACTTGGCTTAGCACTTGACCGGCGGCTGATTTGGCTTGCAACGCATACATGTCCAGGTCGTCCATCAGACTTTCTTTGGCCATCACCATGGCTTTTTCGGCAGTGCCGCCAATACCTATGCCCAGCATTCCCGGCGGGCACCAACCTGCGCCCATGGTGGGTACGGTTTTGAGCACCCAGTCGACCACTGAGTCGCCGGGGTTCAGCATTACCAGCTTGCTTTTATTTTCTGAACCGCCGCCCTTAGCCGCCACCGTAACCTCAATCGTGTTGCCGGGCACGATTTCGGTGAATATCACTGCGGGCGTGTTGTCCTTGGTGTTTTTGCGGGCGAATTCCGGGTCAGCCACCACGCTGGCGCGCAAGGTGTTGTCGGGGTGCAGATAACCTTGGCGCACGCCCTGGTTGACGGCGTCTTCCAGCGAGCCAGTAAAGCCGCCAAAGCGTACGTCCATGCCGACTTTGAGGAAGACGTTCACGATGCCGGTGTCTTGGCATATCGGCCGGTGGCCGGTAGCGCTCATTTTGCTGTTGGTCAGAATTTGGGCGATCGCGTCCTTGGCGGCGGGGCTTTGTTCGCGCTCGTAGGCGCGCGCCAGATGCGCGATGTAATCAGCAGGGTGGTAATAGCTGATGTATTGAAGGGCGGCGGCGACCGACTCAACGAGGTCGTTTTGGGTAATAGTGGTCATTGTGTAAGGCGGGCAAGTAGGTGGTAAGTTTAGCCCCTGGCTGGGTTGGGCCAGCCATAGCGCTGGCTTGCCGCAGAGCGCATTTGGCGTCAAAATCCGCGGCTGCTGCGGCCCAAGTCAGTGCAATGTAAGTGCCATCGCCGAACATTCGCCCCGCTTTCGTACATCACAAGGAGACAGGTTCTATGAGTTCGTCGACATCCGCTATCGAGTCCGTACTGGTTGAAAACCGGGTTTTTCATCCCAGTGAGGCCAGCCAAAAAGGCGCCCGGATTTCCGGTATGCCGGCCTATCAGGCCTTGTGCGACGCCGCCGACAAAGATTACCAGGGCTTCTGGGCCCAATTGGCACGAGAGAACCTGAGTTGGTCCAAGCCTTTCAACCGGGTATTGGACGAATCCAATGCGCCGTTTTACCAGTGGTTTGACGACGGCGAACTCAATGCCTCGGCCAATTGCCTAGACCGGCACATGGGCACCGCGGTGGAGAACAAAACCGCCGTGATTTTCGAAGCCGACGACGGCGCGGTCACCAAAACCACTTATAAAGAACTACTGGCCCGCGTCAGCCAGTTTGCTAATGCGCTAAAGGCCGCAGGTATCCAAAAAGGCGACCGCGTGCTGGTCTATATGCCCATGACGCTGGAAGGCGTGATCGCTATGCAAGCCTGTGCCCGTATCGGGGCGACGCATAGCGTAGTTTTCGGCGGTTTTTCCGCCAAGGCCTTGCAAGAACGCATCATCGATGCTGGCGCGGTCGCCGTCATCACGGCCAATTACCAGATGCGCGGGGGTAAGGAACTGCCACTCAAAGCTATCGTGGACGAGGGCCTGGCGATGGGCGGCTGCGAGTCGATCAAAACCGTGTTTGTGTACCAGCGCACCGCTACCGCCTGCAATATGGTGGCTGGCCGCGACAAGACTTTCACCGAAGCCTTGGCTGGCCAAAGCAGCACCTGCGCGCCGGTGGCAGTCGGTGCCGAGCATCCACTGTTTATCTTGTATACCTCCGGCTCCACCGGCAAACCCAAAGGCGTACAGCATTCCACTGGCGGCTATCTACTTTGGGCCAAGCTGACCATGGACTGGACCTTTGACCTGCGGGCAGACGATATTTTTTGGTGCACCGCCGACATCGGCTGGATTACGGGCCACACCTATGTGGCATATGGGCCTTTAGCTGCTGGAGCCACGCAAATCATTTTTGAAGGCGTTCCTACTTTCCCCAACGCCGGACGCTTCTGGCAGATGATAGAGCGCCATAAGTGCACTATTTTTTATACCGCGCCCACGGCCATCCGTTCACTAATCAAGGCCGCCGAAAGCGATGCGGCCGTTCACCCCGACCGCTCAGACCTGAGCAGCCTGCGCATCTTGGGTTCGGTGGGTGAGCCTATCAACCCAGAAGCATGGATGTGGTACTACCGCCATGTGGGTCATGAGAAGTGCCCCATCGTCGATACCTTCTGGCAAACCGAAACCGGTGGCCACATGATGACACCGTTGCCCGGCGCCACGCCACTAGTACCCGGCAGTTGCACGCTGCCTTTGCCCGGCATCATGGCCGCCATCGTGGATGAAGTGGGCAAGCCGATTGCCAATGGCACGGGCGGCATTTTGGTGGTTACGCGTCCCTGGCCCTCCATGATCCGTACCATTTGGAACGACCCGGAGCGTTTTAAGAAAAGCTACTTCCCCGAAGAAATGGGCGGTAAGTTGTATCTGGCGGGCGATGGCGCGGTGCGCAGCGCGGATCGGGGCTACTTCCGTATTACCGGGCGCATTGACGACGTGCTTAACGTTTCCGGCCACCGCATGGGCACTATGGAAATTGAATCCGCTTTGGTGTCCAAAACCGACTTGGTAGCGGAAGCTGCTGTGGTCGGCCGCCCCGACGACCTCACTGGCGAAGCGATCTGTGCTTTTGTGGTGCTTAAGCGTTCGCGCCCAAGCCCGGAAGAGGCCAAGGTGATTGCCAAAGAGTTGCGCGATTGGGTTGCTAAAGAAATCGGCCCGATTGC
>CAMDHL010000072.1 GCA_945898105.1 Comamonas sp. lk
CCAATCCGCGCGCATCGATTTTCTCTAGTAATTTGGTCCATAGTGCATCGGCAGCAGGCGGCACTTCGTTTTGGTATTGGATGCCCAGACCGCCGCCAAAATCGATATGTTCCAAGTGAATGCCTGCCGCTTCAATCGCCTGCACCAGGTCGAGCATGCGGTCCAGCGCGTCCAGGTAAGGTTCCTCTTCCGTGATTTGCGAACCGATATGGCAGTCAATCCCCACGATGCGCAGGCCTGGTAGCGTGGCTGCGTGTTGGTAAGTCGCTAGCGTGCGCTCATGCGCGATGCCAAATTTATTGCCTTTGAGGCCGGTGGAAATATAGGGGTGGGTTTTGGGGTCCACATTTGGGTTCACACGAATGCTGATGGGTGCGCGCAAGCCCATAGACATTGCGACGGTGTTCAGGACCTCGATCTCCGCTTCACTTTCCACATTGAAGCAGCCTATGCCCGCTGCCAGCGCCTCGCGCATTTCGTGGCGGGTTTTGCCGACGCCCGAAAAAATCACTTTGGCCAAGTCGCCACCTGCAGCGCGCACCCGCGCCAACTCTCCACTAGACACAATGTCAAAGCCGCACCCGGCACGCGCAAATACCTGAAGCACCCCCAGCGAAGAATTGGCCTTCATGGCGTAGCAAATCTGCGCTTTGCGGCCAGCAAAACCTTTTTGGTAGGCGGCCAGGGCGCCCAACATGGCGGCCTTGGAGTAAACATACAGGGGTGTGCCGTGCTCTTGTGCTAGGTTGGAAAGGGTCAACTTCTCCACCATCAGGCCGTTGTCGCCAAAGTGGAAAAAGGGTGTTCCTGGCAAGGTATTGTTCATGCTGCGCGGCAGCTGGACTGCCGATCCGTTATGGTGTGGCTTGTTGGAATCTGGCAAGGGCTGGTGATGAACGCTGTTTTAGGCGGCAGATACAAGGGTCCTTTTTGCCCGCAGGCACAAAGTAGTACGCTGGCCGCCAGGCCGAGACACAATGCGACTGCTGATTTTTTTGTTTTTGACATGGTGAAATTGTAATGACCGACCCCGAGTTCATGGATCTGGCCGAATCACTCCTGCACAGCATCGAAAGCGCTTGCGATGCGATTAACGATGATGGTACCGCTGATATTGATAACCAACGTGTGGGTAGCATGGTGACTTTGGTTTTTGCGAACCGCAGCCAGATCATCATTAATCTGCAAAAACCATTGCACGAGGTCTGGATGGCCTCGCGCTCGGGTGGGTACCATTTTTGCTGGCGCGAAGGCGGCTGGCAGGACACCAAAGGGCAGGGCGATTTTTTTACCTTGATTAGCAGTGATGCCAGTATTCAGGCGGGTGTGCCCTTGAAGTTTGCGCCTTGATTAGTTCCTGAACAAATCCAAAATACTGCGTTGCTCTTCGGACTGCGTCGTGGTTCGGGGTGCGCTGGCTGCCGGCACGCTGGCTGGCGCTTTGTCTGTTGCACCTGTACCTACCGCGCCGATGCCGGTCGCCTTGGAAAACTCTTCGTAATACCACTCGTTATTTACGCGCACGATGCCTTCGGGCGCCTCCGGTTCCATGATGGGCACGTTTTTCAAGGCGGTTTCCATGAAACTGATCCAGACCGGCAGGCTCAAGCCGCCGCCGGTTTCTTTATCGCCCAATTTGCGCGGGGCGTCGTAACCTATCCAAGTCACTGCCGTTAGCGTCGGGTGGTAGCCAGCAAACCAGGCATCCATGGAGTCGTTGGTGGTACCGGTTTTTCCGTAAATATCAGGGCGCTTAAGCGTTGCCTGGGCTTTGGCTGCCGTACCGGAGCGCGTCACCTCTTGGAGCAGACTGCTCATCATGAAGGCATTGCGTGGCTCGATGGCGATATTGGCTTCGCCCAGCACCGGTTTGACCGTTTCTACCAGCACTTTGCCGCGTTGTTCGCTAACCCGGGAAATAAGCCAAGGATTGACGCGGTAGCCCCCGTTGGCGAATACTGAGTAGCCGGTCGCCAACTGCATGGGGGTGACCGATCCTGCGCCCAGCGCTATGGTTAAGTAGGGAGGATGCTTCTCCGCATCAAAACCAAAGCGACTAATCCATTCCTGCGCATAGTGTGTGCCTATGGATTGCAGAATCTGGATGGAGATCATGTTTTTGGATTTCGCAAGCGCCTTGCGCAGCGGCATGGGGCCTTCAAAGGTGCCGTCGTAGTTCTTTGGCTCCCAGGGTTGTCCGCCTGTAGTACCCGCGTCAAAAAACAAGGGCATGTCGTTGATTACCGTGGTGGGCGTGAATCCTTTGTCCAAAGCCGCTGAATAGATAAAGGGCTTGAAGCTCGAACCCGGTTGGCGCCAGGCCTGGGTGACATGGTTGAACTTGTTCTTTCCATAGTCAAAACCGCCAACTAGCGCTTTGATCGCACCGTCGCGCGGGTCCATCGCCAGAAAAGCGCCTTCCACCTCCGGTAGTTGAGTGATTTCCCAGCCGCCTTTGGCGGTTTTAGATACTCGGATGATGGCTCCTGGGCGAATCCTGATGTTGGGTGCTGATTTATCGGAAAGGCCGGATAGTGCAGGTTTCAAACCCTCTCCCGTTACTTCAACGACTTCCCCAGCTTGGCGCTGGGCCATCACTCGCTTGGCGTCCGCCTGCAGTACCACCGCGGCCAACACATCGCCGTTGTCAGGATGCTCGTCCAGCGCCTCGTCAATCGCATCTTCCAATTCCTGGGCATCGCTCGGCAAGGTAATGAACTTCTCTGGCCCCCGATAGACCTGGCGCCGCTCAAAATCCATGATGCCGCGCCGCAAAGCCTTATAAGCGGCCTCCTGCTGCGAGCTGATAACAGTTGTAACTACGTCCAAGCCGCGGGTGTAAGTGGCATCGCCATATTGGTCGAACATCAACTGGCGCACCATTTCAGATACATATTCGGCATGCACCAACTGGGGACGATTCGCCGCAGACTGAATATGCAGGACTTGCGCCTTGGCAGTTTGCGCCTCCTGCGCAGTAATGAACCCATTGTCCAGCATCCGCTCGATGATGTATTGCTGGCGAATACGCGCACGTCTTGGATTTTTGATCGGGTTATAGGCCGAGGGCGCCTTGGGTAATCCCGCCAGCATTGCCGCTTCAGCGATGGTGATATTTTTCAGTGGTTTTCCAAAATAGGTTTCACATGCGGCGGCGAACCCGTAAGCCCGATTTCCCAGATAAATCTGGTTCATGTAAATCTCAAGAATCTGGTCTTTGCTTAGGTTGTGCTCAAGCTTGAAAGTGAGCAGCACTTCATAGATCTTTCGTGTGAACGTCTTCTCCGAGGAGAGATATACATTACGCGCCACCTGCATGGTGATGGTCGATGCGCCTTGGCTTTTTGAGCGCCCCACGTTAGCCGCCGCGGCGCGGACCATGCCCAGGTAGTCGATGCCGCCATGCTGAAAAAAGCGTGCATCTTCAATCGCAAGAATGGCATTCTTCATAACCAGTGGGATTTCATTGATCGGCGTGAGCGTCCGGTGCTCCTCACCAAACTCACCGATCAAATCCCCTTCCGCTGAATAAACCCGTAAGGGCAATTTGGGGTGGTAATCCTCGAGGTCTGAAATGTCGGGCAAATTCGGGTAAGCCAGCGCCATAACGATGGCGACAAGAAAAAGCAGGGATGCGAGGCCAGCAAAGGCTAACCCGAACAAAGCCAAAAATACATAGCCCATCCAACCCCAGATAGAGCGGGGCCGCTCAACCTTTGGAGCGGGTTTTTTTGACGCGGGATCAGTCGGATCGGCCATGAATGCAGTGGTCTATGCAACGTTGAAGGGTCAGCAGACCCTTGAGTCCACCGCAAAAAGGTCGAAATATACGCAGTCGAAGCCGGTTGCGAGCCGCATTTTTGACCGAATAAGTGCCTATGGTATCGCAGGACCGTTTGCCACAAAAAAGCAAATAACATTAAAACTAATCAAATTTAATGGTAATATCAATAAACATTACATAAAAACCATTAAAAATTCAAAGGTAAAGGTATAAATTGTGGGTATCAAGTCATACTTCGGCCGAAATCAAGACGCCTTGATCGGGTTGGACATAAGCAGTTGGGGCATCAAAGTGGTTGCTCTGAGCGGCTCTATGGACAGTCCGGCGGTGGAGACTATGGACAGTGTTTACCTTTCGCCAGGCTGTGTTGTGGAGGGCAATATCGTCAAGATGGCTGAAGTGGCCAAAGTACTGCAAGCACTGTTACAGAAAAACAAAATCAAAGCGAAAAAGGCGGCCTTAGCGCTGCCTTCGTCGTCTGTCATCACAAAAAAAATCATGGTGCGGGCAGACCTTAAACCCCAGGAAATGGAAATGCAAGTCGAGGAAGAGGCACGCCAATACATACCATTTCCCCTTGATGAGGTTAGTCTTGATTTCTACAACATCGGGCCCAATCCCCAGCGGGAAGATATGGTCGATGTGATTATTGCGGCTGCGCGTCGTGAACGTGTTGAAGCGGCGCAGGAACTGGCCGAAGCCGTGGGACTTGAGGCGGCCGTCGTAGATGTGCAATCCTATTCGTTGCGCCTTGCCTTGAAGCGTGTCTCGGACATCCATTTACCTGGACAGGATAACGCGCTGGTGATGTTGATCAAAGTGGGCGCTCATCGCACTTTGATGCAACTTGCGGTTGGCGATGAAATTGTCTATGAACGTGACCAAAGTATTGGCGGTAATCTATTGACGCAACGTATTGCGAGCCATTATGGAATGAGTGTGGCGCAAGCTGAAGACAAAAAAGTATCGGGACATCAAGATCCAGATTTCGAAGCTGTGGTGCTGAAGTCCTACAAAGAAAATATCACTGTGATGCTCGACCGTGGCATGCAGTTTCTCTATAACAGTACCCCCTACAGTACTGTCAATCAAATATTTCTTGCCGGCGGTGGAGCCATGGTGTCTGGTTTGCCCGAGGCTGTTTCCAGTGTCTTACACACACCCTGTTCGCTAATCAACCCGTTCGAGGGCATGCGAATTGACCCTCAAATCCGACGCAACATCAAATTGCAGGACGCGCCCCTTTTCCTTACCGCTTGCGGACTTGCTTTGCGCCAGTTCACCCCATGATTTATTTCAATCTTCTGCCACACCGGGAGGCAATGCACGCCTTACAACGCGACCAATTCAATAAATCTATGATTTTGGCTGCCATTTTGGCCTGCGTTACAGCATTTGCAATTTATGGAGCTGTAAGTTCTTCACTCGATTCACAAAAGCAAAATCAGGATACTTTGGAGCAGGAAATCAAGCAATACGAAAAGCAGATTATCGAAATTAAAGATCTTGAAAGTCAAATCGCATCATTGCTAGCAAGGCAAAAAGCGGTGGAAGATATTCAATCAGATCGCAATTCACCTGTGCGATTGTTGTCGGAGTTGGTGAAAAACACGCCACAAGGCGTGGTCATTACCAAGCTCTCGCAAAGAGATCAGGACATAACCATGGAGGGTATTGCCAAGTCCAATGAAACTCTCTCGGAGTTTTTGGATAACTTGGGCAAGTCAGATGGTTGGTTTAGCAAGCCCGAGTTAGTCGTTAGTTCAGCCGAGAATCTGGTTCCCGCTGGCAAGGCACAAATAGGAACCTATAAGTTCACGGTTAAGGCGACATTTATGCGCGTGGCCCAGTCAGCTTCTCCTGCCAACGCAGCAGCTTCAACACCAGCAGCTCCGCAGAGCGGCAACAAGGTTTGAAGGCACGCCAATTACCCACGAAAAGGTATCCAAAAAATGAAAAGACCAGATATTGCAACTTGGGTGTCGAACGCCGCCGGCCAGTTCAGTAGCTTGGACAGGGGCGATCCATCGGCCTGGCCGTTGATTCCGCGTTTGTTTGTCCTACTATTTGTTTATTCCGTAACGCTGGCAGTTTTATGGTTCTATCCGTTAAGCGAATTTTCTGATGAGTTGGATAAATTGACGGAGCGTCAAGTAACCCTGCAGGCTGAATTCACGGATAAATTGGGGAAGTCAGCGAGTCTGCAATTACTCAAAAAGCAACGGGATGCAGTGGCTGTGACGGTGGAAGGACTGGAAAAGCAATTGCCCAATCGTGCCGAAATGTCTGGACTACTGCTAAATGTTAGCCAAATGGGTATCAGCCGCAATTTACAAACGGAACTTTTTCAACCGGATCCGGTCGTTTTCAAGCCCTATTACGCAGTTATTCCGGTGACCTACAAAGCGACGGGCCGATTCCACGACTTTGCCAAATTTGCTTCCGATGTCGCAGAGTTACCGCGCATTGTTAACTTAAGCAATATCGGTATTTCACCAAAAGCCGATGGGACATTGTCTTTTGAAGTCACGGTGAAGACTTATCGCTATCTGGATTCCGCTGAAGTTACTGTGCAGGCGAAAAACGCAAAGGTTAGCAAATGACCATAGTATTTTCACGGGCATGCATTTTCCTGCTTCCATGCGCTTTGCTGGCCTGCGGACCCTCGCGTCAGGAAACTTTGAAAGATTGGATGGCTGAGGAGCGCAAATCGATTACGCCGATGGTCAAGAAAATCCCTGAGCCAAAGCCTTTTTTCCATCTCGCATATGAAGAAGTTGGAAGCAGCGACCCATTTGCCAGGCAGTTTTTTGTGGCCGCTGCCGTATCCGCACAACAAAAGGGGAACCCAGATTTAAGTTCGCCACATAAGTCGCGCAAGCGAGATCCATTAGAGGAATATGCGCTCGAAACAATCGTTTTTGTTGGGACTATGGAGAAGCAAGGCCGCGCAGTCGGTCTGGTACGTGCGCAGGGGAAGGTCTTCCAAGTCCTAACTGGACAGTACATTGGAAAAAACTTAGGAAAAGTTTTACGCATTGATGAGAGTTCGATCCAGTTGCGTGAGGTGGCACAAGATCAGGATGGCATGTGGTTACAACGCGATGCGACTTTGCGCATTCAAGGGGAGAGCAAATGACTATTATGAAAATTACTAAACGCAGCCTCGTAGGTTTGAGCGCTCTGGCAGCCATATTTTTGACGGGGCTGACACATGCACAAAACTCCGTGCTCGCAATTACAGGTTCGCGCACTGGCAACGTTGAGCAAGTACGCATCGACTTCGCGCAAGAGCTAACAGCCCTACCAAAGGCTTTTATGACGCGCAATCCATCACGTCTGGCTTTAGATTTTGTAGGACTTGGTAGTGCCATGGGCATGGGGCGTGTCGCCATTGCACAGGCACTGGTTGAATCGGCGCTTGTAGCGCAGTCGGACGAGCGTAGCCGTGTTGTCATCAATTTGCGCCAAACTGCTAGCCACCGACTCGAAATTGCTGGCAAAAGCCTACTGGTTACTCTAAGTCCCCTGGGCGAAGCCAGTCCTGCGCCAAGCAATGGGCTGGGCACACCTGCCGCGGCTGCTACAGCGGCAGGCGAGTCTGTGGCGCAGGGACCCGCGGGCGCTGGCCCTGCAGGCTCGCAGGCGCCTCCACCTATCGGCGATATTCAATTCAAGCGGGGATCAGATGGTGCAGGCCGCATCGTGGTGGCTTTGCCCAATAAACTGGTCACGGCAGATATTCGTCAAATTGGCACCAATCTGGTGGTTGATTTCAGCAATGTCAGTTTGCCCGAGCGTCTGCGTAAAAAACTCGATGTCATCGACTTCGCAACGCCGGTGCAAACCATCACCACAAATCATTTGGGCACGCGTGTCCGAATGCTGATCTCACCCCATGGGTCGTGGGAGCATATTGCCTATCAAACCGATACCGAACTCGTGCTCGAGGTCAAGGCGCAGAGCGCAGACGCGAAAAAAACCGCTCAGAAAGACACTTTTACTGGTGAAAAACTGTCACTCAATTTCCAAAGTATTGATGTGCGCCAGGTGCTGCAGGTCATCGCGGATTTCACCAATTTCAACGTCGTTACGTCTGATTCAGTGGCCGGTACGGTGACCTTGCGCGTGCAAAACGTTCCGTGGGACCAGATTCTGGACATCATCATGCGCAGCAAAGGCTTGTCCATGCGTAAAAATGGAAACGTGCTTTGGGTCGCCCCCAAGGAAGAAATAGCGGCTAAGGAAAAGCTGGAGTTTGAGTCGCAAATTAACAATGAAAAGATTGAGCCCCTTCGTACCCAAGCCTTTCAGCTCAACTACGCCAAGGCGGTTGACGTAGCGCCGCAATTGATGGCTGCTGCCGGCGGAAGCGGTAGCACGCCAGGCGCTTCCAGCGCGCGTATATTGAGTGATCGGGGAAGCGTGATCGCTGAGCCGCGAACCAACCTACTTTTTGTTACCGACGTGGGCTCGAAATTAGATCAAATCGCCCAGCTAATCGCTAAGGTTGATGTTCCCGTACGGCAGGTCCTAATAGAAGCGCGCGTGGTGGAAGCCAGTAGCGATTTTGGTAAGACGTTGGGTGCCAAGCTGGGCGGTCTTGATATGCGCGCAAACAAGGGTGGCGACGGCGGTTATCAGATCGCCGGGGAAAATCGGGTGGCCTTCGGCACCAACTATGCCAATGCCTTGGGCTCTGCCGGTGCAAGCACCTCCATGGATACCAGCAGTAACTTCGTCAACTTGCCGGCTGGTGGCCTTGCGGGGTTCAATGCGTCGACTTTTGCGTTCACGCTGTTTAGTGCGGCTTCCAATCGCTTGCTGGCATTGGAGCTGTCGGCCTTAGAGTCGGATGGCAAGGGAAAAGTAGTCTCTAGTCCGCGCGTTATCGCCTATGACAAAACCAAAGCCTTGATAGAGCAAGGCACCGAAGTGCCCTACCAGATGGCGACCAGCAGTGGTGCGACCGCAGTGAGCTTTCGTAAAGCGGTCCTCAAACTTGAGGTTACGCCTCAAATTACACCGGACGGCAATGTAAGCCTGGAATTGGACGTATCTAAGGACAGCGTTGGCACCATCACTGCCGCCGGGCCATCGATCAATACCAAGCACATCAAAACACAAGTGTTGGTGGAAAACGGTGGCACGGTGGTAATCGGCGGCATTTATACCGAAGATGACCAGATGACGGATACCAAAGTTCCCTTCTTTGGCGATCTGCCCGTCATTGGAGTTTTGTTTAAAAACAATACGAAGACGCTCAAAAAGACGGAGACGCTGGTCTTCATCACGCCCAAATTGGT
>CAMDHL010000073.1 GCA_945898105.1 Comamonas sp. lk
GCGGCAAACGCCCATGCGCCTATGACCTTGCGCGTCAATCTGAGGCGATGCTCCGTGGCAGCCTATCTGGAAAAATTGCTGGAAGCGGGAATACAAGCGCGTGTCGGCCAGGGTGCTGTGTTGGTACTTACACAGCCCGTTCCAGTGGCGCGCTTGCCCGGTTTTGCGCAGGGCTTGGTTGCCGTCCAGGATGCCGCGGCGCAATGGGCTGCGCCCTTGTTGTTGGAGGGTTTGGGTGATCGCCCCCGCATTCTCGATGCCTGTGCTGCCCCAGGCGGTAAGACCGCGCATCTGCTAGAACTGTCTGAAACCAGTATTTTGGCTATCGACAAAGATGCGCAACGTCTTCAGAAAATTCATGACAATTTGACGCGCTTGGGCCTTCGCGCCGAGGTCCTTCAGGGCGATGCTGGTCGCCCGCAGGACTGGTGGGATGGGCAATGGTTTGACGGGATTTTGCTCGATGCTCCGTGCACGGCATCAGGTATTGTTCGACGCCATCCTGATATTCGGTGGTTGCGTCGGGAGGAGGATGTTAGTCAGTTGGCCCGCTTACAGGCGCAGATACTGCGCGCTTTATGGCCGCTGTTGCGTCCCGGCGGCAGAATGGTGTACTGTACCTGCTCACTTTTTTCGGCTGAAGGCACTGGGCAAGTAGATGATTTTCTCAGGGGCCATAGCGATGCGTTGACCTTGCCCGCGCCCGGGCAGCTACTACCTGGCTCACGTGCAGCCGGTCTGTACGACAATCCCCACCATGATCATGACGGCTTTTTCTATGCCTTGCTGGAAAAGCGCGCTGTTTAAGCGCTTGCTGGGGCGGCTTTTCCTGCCAACTTTGCTGACACTGTTCGCTGTCGCAAGTCAGGCACAAATCCAGGCCGAAATACCGATTTTGCGCGCTGAGCGATCGGGCAATGAAGTTTTTGTCTCAGCCAATGTAAGCCTTGAATTGCCGACTATCGTGGAGGATGCCCTGTTAAAGGGTGTACCGATGTTTTTCATGCTGGAGGCGGATTTGTACCTGGACCGCTGGTATTGGTACGACAAGCGGATTTCCGGCGCGCAACGCCAATTGCGCCTAGCCTATCAACCTCTGACGCGACGATGGCGGGTAACACAGTCGCTTGGTATGGGAAGCGATAGTTCTCAGGGCTTGTCGCTGAACCAGAGCTATGAGAGCCTGGCCGAAGCACTTTCGGTGGTGCGTCAGGTATCGAGATGGAAAGTAGCTGAACTTGCAGATACAGACCCGACGTCCAAAATCAAATTACTGTTTCGGTTTCGCCTTGACTTGTCGCAGTTGCCTCGACCCTTTCAAATCGGCGCCATAGGTCAATCCGAATGGGATATCCAAGGCGTTGCGCGTACGGCGCTACGCGAGGAAGCTGCGAAATGAGCGGAAAAACTTTTGAGCCACCACTAGCAGCACCTGCTGCTGCCCGCCAAGAAAGAGGCGCTATCCAGCGGGTTGTTACGGCCCTAGCTATTGCAATGGTGTTGATTGGTTTGCTTTTGCTTTACCTCTTGACCCAAGCCACCAATAACCGGGAGATGTATGAGGAAAATTACGCCCAGTTGTTTACGATCAATCTGGTGGTGGCAAGCGTGCTTGGGATTTTTATCGCATGGACGGCATGGCGCTTGTACCAGCGGGTTCGTCAGGGACGGTTCGGCAGCCGTCTATTGATCAAAATTGCCGCAATATTTGCGCTGGTCGGAGTAGCCCCCGGCTTGTTGATTTATGTGGTGTCTTACCAGTTTGTGTCGCGCTCAATTGAGACTTGGTTCGATGTCAAAGTGGAAGGCGCCTTAGATGCTGGTTTGAGCTTAGGGCGAGTTACTTTGGACACCCTAAGTAACGATTTAGCGGCTAAAACGCGAGTGGCTGCGGATCAGATGGTGGAAAACCAGATGATCGTGCCGGAGGCCGCCTTGTTCCGGATGATGGAGCAGCTCGGTGCCAATGAAGTGACGATATGGACTGCTAGTGGCAAGATGGTTTCTAGTGTGGGGTTATTGGGAGTCGGGCTTAGTCCGGATAAACCCTCCAGTACGCAACTACGCACTGCCAAGGCGGAGCGCACTTTTGCATGGGTGGATGGGCTGGAGGAATCTGCCAACGGCAACGGTGGAAAGCCCAGTATTAAGGCACTTGCGCCGATACCCAATGCCAGTTTGGGACTTGCCTCTGAGCAGCGATTTTTAATGGTGCAAAGATTGCTGCCCAGCAATTTTGTCCTTAATGCACTGGCCGTGGAAAAAGCTAACCGGGAATATCAGGAGCGCGCGCTGGCACGCTCCGGACTTAAGCGCATGTATATCGGAACTCTGACATTGAGCCTTTTCTTGGCAGTGTTTGGAGCTATTTTGCTGGCCATCATCATGGGCAATCAGATTGCCAGGCCCTTGCTGGTATTGACCGAAGGCGTTAGCCAAGTGGCGGCCGGCGATTTGCGCCCGAAAATTGCATTGCAAAGCAACGATGAACTAGGCGGTCTGACCCGAGCTTTCGCGTCCATGACGCAGCAACTGGCAGACGCCCGTCACACCGTGCAGGCCAGCATGTCGCAGGTGGATGCCGCGCGTGCGCATCTTCAAACTATTTTGGATAATTTGACCGCAGGCGTGCTGGTACTAAATCCCCAAGGTTTGGTGCGTTCGGCCAATCCGGGCGCGGCCCGGATTTTGCACTTAGATGGCGGCATTCTTGCGGGTGCTAATTTGGCTAGCCTGGTTGGATTGGAGAACTTCGCGTCAGGAATCGCGCAACAATTCGACGACTTTCTCCAAGGCGGTGACGAGGGCAAAGACCATTGGCAACAGTCTTTCGAATTAGGTACTGTGGATGGCGTGTCGAATTCGACTTCTGATCGCTCGGTGATGTTGGTGGCCCGTGGCGCCATCTTGCCTGACCAAACGCGTTTGGTGGTTTTCGACGATATCTCAGAAATTGTTTCTGCGCAGCGAGCCCGAGCCTGGGGGGAGGTGGCTCGACGGTTGGCGCACGAGATCAAAAATCCTTTGACCCCTATCCAGCTTTCTGCGGAACGCTTGGAGCGCAAGTTGCTTGGCAAATTGGACACGCCTGAGCAATTGATGGTGACTAAGTCCGTGAAAACAATTGTGGATCAGGTGGACGCCATGAAGCGGCTGGTTAACGACTTTAGGGACTATGCCCGCCTACCCGCTGCTAAGTTGGAGCCTGTGGACTTGAATGAACTGATTGAAGATGTTCTTCACTTGTACGAATCAGCCCCGGTTCCTGTAGTAGTGGATCTGGATTCAAGTATTCCTAAAGTTCTGGGTGATCCCCAACAACTGCGCCAGATATTGCATAACCTCGTACAAAACGCTCTGGACGCAACTTGTCAGGTATCAGCTGACCCATTGCTAAAAGTGCAGCCTAAAACTTCCTCATTGGCCGCTGGCGATGCGCAAGTGCTGGTTCGTACGCAGTGGATGCCTAGTTCGGGCCGGGTGCGCCTGGCTGTGCTTGATCAAGGCGGCGGCTTTCCCGAGCATATTCTTAAGCGTGCTTTTGAGCCCTATGTGACTACCAAGCGTAGCGGGACTGGTTTAGGCTTGGCAGTTGTCAAGAAAATCGCAGATGACCATGGTGCACGGATCGAAATTAGTAATCGTATTTCCGATAACTTAGGGATAGGTGCACAAGTCTCGTTATCATTAGCCAGCGCGTAAATGATTTATTTATAGACAATGATTATTTTGGAATCAACATAACCATGGCAAATATTTTGGTCGTCGATGATGAACATGGTATCCGGGATCTGCTTTGTGAGATTCTTAACGATGAGGGTCACACAGTAGAACTGGCTGAAAACGCCGCGCAAGCCCGGGCAGCGCGTTTGCGCGAGCGTCCTGATCTGGTGCTGTTGGATATCTGGATGCCAGATACTGATGGTGTGAGTCTGCTAAAGGAGTGGGCTATTGGCGGGCTACTGACTATGCCTGTCATCATGATGAGCGGCCATGCCACCATTGAGACGGCCGTTGAGGCAACCAAAATTGGTGCGATGGCTTTTTTGGAAAAGCCCGTCACCTTACAAAAACTTCTTAAGGCGGTAGAGCAGGGGTTGGTCAGAAATACGGTGCAAAAGCGCGATCCTCGCTTAGAGAGTCAATCGCAGTTAGTGGCAAGCGTGTTAGACGAGAGCCAAGTCGGAAATGATCAAGCACCGCAGCCACCAGTGGCTAGTCAATCGTTTGATCTGGACCGTCCTTTACGCGATGCCAAAGATGACTTTGAGCGGGCATACTTCCAGTTTCACCTTACCAGGGAAATGGGTTCTATGACCCGCGTAGCCGATAAAACCGGTTTAGAACGCACCCATTTGTACAGGAAATTGAAGCAACTGGGCGTGGACGTGTCGCGTGGTGGGAAACAGCGATTCAATCCTTGAGACGCCTTACTGGTGCATAAAATCCTATTTGCGCATAGCGCGCGAATAGGAGTGAACGCTTTCGACCAGTGCTGCAACATGTTCGGGCGGAGTGAATTGGCTGATGCCATGGCCCAAGTTAAATATATGTGTCGGCCCTCGGCCATTACCTTGGTGCGGTGCACCGAAACTGTCAAGAACACTTTTCACTTCACGCGCTATGTGCTCTGGTGGCGCAAAAAGCACATTGGGATCGATGTTGCCTTGGAGTGCCTTACCGGGCGTATTGGCGGAGCCGCCTAACATGGCGCGGGCCACACTCAGATTGACTGTCCAGTCTAAGCCTAGCACCTCGCAATCGAGCTCCCCCATTTGCTGTAGCCACAATCCGCCACCCTTGGTAAAAACTATTCGGGGAATGATTTGGCCCTCTGGCCCATGGCGCTTCAGCTGGCTTAGCACTTTTGCTGTATAGGCCAAACTAAATTTTTGGAACGCTCCGTCAGCCAGCACGCCGCCCCAACTGTCAAATACCATGACCGCCTGGGCGCCTGCATCAATTTGCGCGTTAAGGTAGGCTGCGACGGCATCCGCATTGATCGACAAAATCCGATGCATGAGGTCCGGTCTGGCGTACATCATGGTCTTTACCAAGCGGTAGTCATCCGACCCGGCACCTTCCACCATATAGCAAGCAAGCGTCCATGGGCTGCCTGAAAATCCAATTAATGGAACGCGTGCCTTGCCCCCGGGGCATGTCAATGCCTTTCGAATGCTGCGCACAGCGTCAAAAACATAGCGCAGCTTGTCCATATCGGGGACTGCCAGCCGGTTCACCGCGTCTTCATCGGCCACCCGTTTGGAAAACCGTGGTCCTTCGCCTTGCGCGAACGTTAAGCCAAGACCCATGGCGTCAGGAACGGTCAAAATATCGCTGAACAAAATCGCCGCATCTAGCGGGTATCGATCCAAAGGTTGCAGCGTCACCTCTGTAGCGTAGTCAGGGTTGGTAGCCAAACCCATAAAGCTGCCCGCTTTTTCCCTCGTGCTGCGGTATTCAGGCAAGTAGCGCCCGGCTTGGCGCATCAACCACAATGGCGTGTAAGGTGTGGGCAGCCGCAAACAGGCTCGCAGGAAATGGGGATTTTCCATATCCTGAAAAGTCGCCTCCAGAGCTCGAGACGCAATTGGATCAAGATCAGTATTCATAGTTTAGGTGTGGTACAGAGGTGGCGTCAGAGGAAAGGGTACTCCCAATGACCCAGCGCGAACGAATACGGATACGAGTTGCACCGCCATACAGCCTCAGGTCAAGGAACGTCTAAACCTGAGTGTACGCAAGTTCAGGAAGCCGATTTTTGTTCAGGCTTTGGCGTAAAAAGTACAACTCGACTAGGGGGTAGCCATGTATGGGCGGGTACGAAATATGGCAAAGAACATCGCTAACACTGGGAATGTGCGGCACACCTCACCGAAAAAGCGCAATGACTCGCCGATATGGGCGCCAAAAAACCGCAAACGCTGGCCATGGCATCACAGTGAACTGTGATGCCATAGTGCGCGCCTAGTCCAGCTGGGCCGTAAAAGGGTCACCACGCAACAGCCACTCGGTGGGTTGCCGTAAATCAAATGCGCTGATGAGGCCAATACCCCTATATCAATAAATTAAACATATTTATTAACATTTTGATATGTATTAATGTATGATCTATGGAAGCCGCGCTACAAGATGAACAAACTTTTCAATTTTTGTCCTCTTGCTAGCTTCCGCTTTCTGAGTTTAGTGATCAGACTAAATGGCCAGATAAGCCTTTAAAAGGATAAAACATAGTGAGCATGAATCCAATACCAAACAAGATACTCGTTGTGGATGACAGCACTACGATACGTAAAAGTGCAGCTGTGTTTCTTCGGCAAGGTGGGCACGATGTTGTACTCGCCGAGGACGGGTTTGACGCTCTAGCTAAGCTGAATAGTAGTCCACCTGACATCATGTTTTGCGACATTTCCATGCCGCGACTCGATGGATATCAAACATGCGCAATCATCAAAAGTAATCAAAAGTATGCGCAACTACCTATCGTCATGTTGTCATCAAGAGATGGCGTATTTGACAAAGCCAGAGGGCGTGCTGTGGGTGCTAAGCACTATCTAACTAAGCCGTTTACCAAAGACCAATTATTAGAAGTGGTGAAAGCATTTGGTAGAACTTCCGGGGAGGTACCAAATGAGCATTAAGAAAATTTTACTAGTCGAAGACTCAAAAACAGAAACATTGATTGTTTCCAAGATGCTCATTGATGCAGGCTTCTCAGTAAAAACGGCATCTAGTGCAGAGCATGCCCTGATACAACTAAATGAGGATAAACCAGACTTGATTTTGATGGATGTCGTTATGCCGGGGAAAAGCGGATTTCAGCTAACACGCATCCTTGCCCGTGACAGCGCACTCGGGATGATACCAATCATTTTGTGCAGCAGCAAAAATCAGGAAACTGATCGGATATGGGGACTCCGACAGGGTGCGCGTGAATACATAACGAAACCGGTGAATGCTACGCGTCTGGTGGATGCTATCCGAAGAATAGAGGTCCAATAATGAGCGACTCACAGGGACGAATGAGAGATTTCCAGGAGCGAATAACACAGCGCCTGGCGTTAGCGCAACAGGGGAGCCAAACTGCGAATTGGTTGGCCGCCTCAATTGCCGGAGAGCGTTATCTATTTCCGTTAGCACAAGCTGGTGAAATAGTTCCTGCGGCGACTATCTCAAAACTTCCATACACCAAGCAATGGTTTCTGGGGGTGATCAACTCACGTGGGCGAATCTATGGGGTTGTTGACCTAGCAGCCTATATGGGACAGACCAGTGTGACCAATGAAATCCAAAAAATCAGACCAAATAGGCAACTCGATATCAGCTTTCTTGGCCTCAATACAGTTCTTGGCACCAACGTCGTACTGTGTGTGGAAAAAATCTATGGATTGAAGACCGTGGAAGACTTCGTCGACTCTACATTAGCCCCGTTAAATCAGCCAAATTGGTTGGGCTTTCTATACAAAGATCCGGACAGTATTCACTGGCAGGAAATAAACCTTCAGAGGCTCACACAAACTCAAACCTTTCTCAGTGTCGGTGTTCTAGTGGAAATATAAGCATGTCAGTCAGTACCTACACCTCCAACTCTTCACTCAAAAGCTCAGAGCCTGAAAAAATTAATAAGCCAGACTTTCACGACTCTGTATTTCAAGATTCAATTCTGATCGAAGCAGCGGATCAAAAAACTTCGACTGAATTTATAGGTGCCGCAACTGACTTACACAGACTCGCTCGTGCCAGCGAGTCATCCCTAAGCGAAAGACTACTCTTACCAGGCCTGGGCTCGATTTCTATTTCAACTGTCATTCGAGTTTTAAATACATTATTGGCGATATTTTTAGGAATAACTTTCGCCCTGACCTACATCTCGTTTCAATACTCCGAAACATTGATAAAAAGATTGCAAAACACCGGGAGTTTGCAGTTGGAAAGTCAGCGAATCGCGACCTTAGCCGGTAAGGCATTGGCGGGTACACAGGTCGCATTTGATGGACTGCAGGAAGCAGTCAAAAATCAGCGTACCGCGACCGATTTGCTCTCTGAAGACCCCTCCTTACCGATCTTATATTGGTTCCCCGAAACTGCCTCTTTGGATGGAATTGAAGAAATTGAAAAATTGGTGGAGAGATCAGAAAAAAATACAAACATCATTCAAAAAGATAGAAAAATGCTAAGTAGCGCAGCTATTGCTTTGAATGAATTGAATGAACACTCCAATCGGGCGCTAGAAATCATCCAGGAAATATCTAACCTGAAACAGAGAAGAGTCGCTAACAATAATGATGTGCACGCCTTAGGTGAACTCGCACTGATAAATCAGCGGGTTGCCAAAGAAGTCAATGAGATGTGGAACTCCATCCGCATCTCGGAGTCAAAGGTTAACCAAATCCAACAAGACTTTGTTTTCTTTGAAATGACCGTCAATGCCCTCGCAAAAGGAAACGAGACAATGCAGCTAGCAGGTGCCAAAGACTCATCAATGCGAGATCTATTAGAGTCACTGTTGTCGGAATCAAAAGCCCAAGGAGCGCTTAGCTCAAAAATAATAGAGGCTATGCCTAATCTCGTTCGAAGTCGTCAAGCTCAGCAGCAAATAATTAAAGACGGCGAACTCTTAGCAGCAAAGATTAGCATACATAGTACCCGCCGCAACGGAAATTGGAAGATCTCTAATGACCCTCGCTCCGCACTAGCAATTGCCGCAATATCTTTATTGGTCATAATTGCATCCCTAATTACGATACAGCTCAAGGGCGCCCGCCAAAGACGAGATCTTGCTTTAAATAGAGCGCAATCGGCTCAAGAAATTAGCAAGATCACGCAGCAATCAAATCAGGTTATTCAGGCGGCAATTTTGCGCCTTATGAATGAATTGCAAGCGGTGGCAGAGGGAGATTTAACGCGACAGGCAACTGTGACTGAGGATATTACCGGTGCAATTGCAGACTCAATCAACTACACGGTGGAAGAACTTAGAGTTTTGGTGCTCAGCGTGCAATTGACCGCGGACCGCGTCGCGCGAACGACTGCCCAAGTGGGCGAATCGTCTAAGGCACAGTTAGCGACCTCCAATCAACAGCTTCG
>CAMDHL010000074.1 GCA_945898105.1 Comamonas sp. lk
TTAGCTACTCGCCCACCGGGTCGTTGCCATCGGGAGTACCACTTACCTCGGTTCCCGCGACAGCAAAAATAGTCGAGTGTTTAATTTTCGAGGACACCCATTGCACCGCTTCAAAATCGCCATTCGAGCTAGCGGCAAAACCGGCTCCCCTCACATCCACCTTCAAGCGCTCCAACTGACGGCCGATTCGCAGTTTTTCATCTCGCGCAACAGACGCCGGGGAATTGCTCGCCATCGCGCAAAGTGATGGCGAAAACTATGAGGTGGTAAGACATGCAAAGCTTCCAGAAACTGATTGCTTAAGACTAGCAATCGAATGCGTAGCCAGATTATTTGTGCATACCGCGCTCGTCGGGCTCGTCGGTCGAGGTGCTGATCACGCTGACCGGAACCCCGCGGAACCGGCGCACGCAGTACACCACGTACCCGCTAAACCCGTACACGACAAAAATCCCTAACACCACGGTCGGCGGGTCGATGTTGATAATGGCAATCCCTAAGGCAATGAGCACGATGACAGCGAATGGAACACTTTTTTTCATGCTCACATCTTTGAAGCTGTAAAACGGCACATTGGTCACCATGGTTAAACCGGCGTAAAGCACCCAGGCAAACATAAACCAGGCGACCGAAGCTGGCGCGATGCCCAAATCAGTACACCACCAGATAAAGCCTGCAACCAAAGCAGCAGCGGCAGGGGAAGGCAGCCCCTGGAAATAGCGCTTGTCTACGACGTGGGTGTTGACGTTAAAGCGTGCCAAGCGTAAAGCAGCGCAGGAACAATAAACAAAAGCTGCAAACCAGCCCCATTTCCCTAAGCCTTTGAGTACCCATTCGTACGACACAAGGGCAGGCGCAGCGCCAAAGGACACCATATCCGACAGGGAGTCCATCTGCTCACCAAAAGCACTCTGCGTATTGGTCATGCGTGCGACCCGGCCATCCAGACTGTCGAGCACCATGGCGCAAAAAATTCCGATTGCAGATTGATCAAAGTGGCCCTGCATCGCCATGACCACGGCGTAAAAGCCGCCAAACAAGGCCGCCAAGGTGAACAAATTGGGAAGAACGTAGATGCCTTTGCGCCGTTTGCGCACAAAAACCGGCTCATCTACGTCAGCCTGCGTCTGCGAGTTTTCGTCCATGCAATGACCTCAATGTAAAACGGCTGCGATCGGCTCAAGGCGACGGTAAAAACGCCGCTTGCCTAGCAACACAGTGTAAGCGCAGCGGATCCGACAACCTGTATTTGCCAAAGAGAAAAGGCCACCGAAGTGGCCTTTGTCCCGCACTCGAAGTGCTTAAACCGCATTAATTGCGAGTTTGATCCACAAGTTTGTTTTTCTTGATCCATGGCATCATGGCGCGCAAAGTTTCGCCGACTTGCTCGATCTGATGCTCTGCGGTCAATCGGCGACGGCTCAGCAACGTCGGCGCGCCTGCCTTGTTCTCCAAAATGAAACTCTTGGCATATTCGCCGGTCTGAATATCCTTCAAGCACTGGCGCATGGCCGCTTTGGTCGCCTCCGTCACGATCCGCGGGCCGGTGACATATTCGCCGTACTCGGCGTTGTTGGAGATCGAGTAATTCATGTTGGCGATTCCACCTTCATAAATCATGTCCACGATCAGCTTTAGCTCGTGTAGGCACTCGAAGTACGCCATTTCCGGCGCATAACCAGCTTCCACCAAGGTCTCAAAGCCTGCTTTGATCAGCTCCACTGTTCCGCCGCACAAAACGGCCTGTTCGCCGAACAAGTCGGTTTCGGTTTCTTCGCGGAAATTGGTTTCAATAATGCCGGCTTTGCCGCCACCGTTGGCCATGGCATAGCTCAGTGCCAGATCACGGGTTCGGCCCGATTTATCCTGGTGTATCGCAATCAGGTGGGGCACGCCGCCGCCTTGCGCATAGGTACCACGCACGGTATGGCCGGGCGCCTTGGGCGCAACCATCCACACGTCCAAGTCAGCGCGGGGGTTGACCAAACCGTAATGCACGTTAAACCCGTGGGCAAACACCAAGGATGCGCCCGATTTGATGTTGGGCTCGACGTCTTGGGTGTAAACCGTTCCGATTTGCTCGTCTGGCAACAAAATCATCACCACGTCAGCTGCGCGCACGGCATCAGCCACTTCAGCCACCTTTAAGCCGGCCTTTTCCACCTTGGGCCACGATGCGCCGCCTTTGCGCAGGCCCACAACGACTTTCACGCCGCTGTCGTTCAAATTCTGGGCATGGGCATGGCCCTGACTGCCATAACCGATGATGGCCACCGTTTTGCCTTTGATCAGGCTCAGGTCGCAGTCCTTGTCGTAATACACCTTCATGCTTTTCTCCGAAAAATAATGGCGTCCTACGCCAAGTTACAAAACCAATTCAGGTGCTCCGCCGCTTTTTCACGCCACCCTAGGAGTGACGCCTGCGACGCAGCACCTTCTATTACACGCGCAATACCCTCTCACCGCGGCCGATGCCGCTGGCACCAGTGCGTACTGTCTCCAAAATCGCGTCCGTCTCGATAGCTTGCAAAAACGCGTCGTTCTTCGCCTGGTCACCGGTCAACTCAATGGTGTAGCTCTTGTCGGTCACGTCGATCACGCGGCCTCGAAAAATGTCGGCCATGCGCTTCATTTCCTCGCGCTCTTTACCAACAGCACGCACCTTGACGATCATGAGTTCGCGCTCGATGTAAGCGCCTTCTGTCAAATCCACGACCTTGACCACCTCGATCAGGCGGTTCAAATGCTTGGTAATTTGTTCGATCACATCATCCGAGCCATTGGTCTGCAAAGTCATGCGCGAAAGGCTCGGATCCTCGGTGGGCGCCACCGTTAGCGATTCAATGTTGTAGCCACGGGCCGAAAACAAGCCGACCACGCGAGACAAGGCGCCCGGTTCGTTTTCAAGCAAAACAGCGATGATATGTTTCATAAATTCAAGACGCCTCTTTTCACCGCCCTCCCCTGTTGCGCGGTAACGCACAGGCTTGGCAAGCAATAGATTTGTCAGTCAGTAGTTGTTAAATGCTATCTCTGCCACTTAGAGGTCTTCAGACCCCAGCAGCATTTCGGTAATACCCTTGCCCGCCTGCACCATTGGGAATACATTTTCTGTCGGGTCGGTACGGAAATCCATAAAAACAGTGCGATCTTTCAGACGACGCGCCTCGCGCAAAGCAGGCTCCACATCTTCCGGCCGCTCAATCAGCATGCCTACATGGCCGTAGGCTTCGGCGAGTTTGACGAAATTGGGTAGGGCGTCCATATAGCTGTGGCTATAGCGGCCTTCATATTCCACCTCTTGCCACTGGCGTACCATGCCCAAATAGCGGTTATTCAAAGAGATTACTTTGATCGGTGTGTTGTATTGCAAGCAGGTTGAAAGTTCCTGGATACACATCTGCACCGAACCCTCCCCAGTGATACAAAACACCTCGCTATCGGGCTTAGCCAGTTTGATGCCCATAGCATAAGGAATGCCCACGCCCATGGTACCCAGCCCACCCGAGTTAATCCAGCGGCGGGGTTGGTCAAAGCGGTAATACTGCGCCGCCCACATCTGGTGCTGCCCCACATCGGAGGTGATATACGTATCTCCATCCTTGGTCATGTTCCACAGGGTTTCCACAACAAACTGCGGCTTGATCACATCACCTTTACCGTGGTCATACTTCAGGCAATGACGCGCACGCCAACCTTCAATCGTGTCCCACCAGGCGCCTAGGGCATTGGCGTCGGGCTTGACCGTGCTTTCCTTGATCATCGCGATCAATTCGTTCAACACTTCCTTGACGTCACCAACGATCGGAATATCCACCTTCACTCGCTTGGAAATGCTGGACGGATCGATATCAATATGGATAATCTTTCGCTCATTTTGCGCGAAATGCTTGGGGTTGCCAATTACTCGATCGTCAAAGCGCGCGCCCACCGCAAGTAAAACATCGCAGTTTTGCATCGCGTTGTTGGCTTCGATGGTGCCGTGCATACCGAGCATGCCCAGGAACTTGCGATCCGAGGCAGGGTAAGCGCCCAAGCCCATAAGGGTGTTGGTGCAGGGATAGCCCAGCATGTCGACCAAGGTACGCAATTCAGCCGAGGCATTGCTCAGTAGCACGCCGCCGCCGGTATAAATATAGGGACGCTTAGCCGCAAGCAAAAGCTGCAAAGCTTTGCGGATCTGCCCGCCATGGCCTTTGCGCACCGGGTTATACGAACGCATTTCCACGCTAGTCGGATAGCCTTTGTAAGGAACCTTCTTAAATGAAACGTCCTTGGGAATATCGACCACGACCGGCCCGGGACGACCGCTGCGGGCGATATGAAAGGCTTTTTTCATGATGTCCGCCATGTCGCGGGCATCTTTGACCAAAAAATTATGCTTCACGATGGGGCGTGTAATACCCACGGTATCGCACTCTTGGAATGCGTCCAAGCCAATCGCGTGGGTCGGCACCTGCCCAGTGATGATCACCATGGGAATGCTGTCCATATAAGCCGTTGCGATGCCAGTCACCGCGTTGGTCACGCCGGGCCCGGATGTAACCAACGCTACGCCGACCTCGCCGGTCGCACGCGCATAGCCATCCGCAGCGTGCACAGCTGCCTGCTCGTGGCGAACCAGCACATGTTGAATAGTGTCTTGTTTGTAAAACGCGTCGTAAATATGGAGTACAGCGCCGCCCGGGTATCCCCAAACATACTGGACGTTTTCTGCCTGGAGAGCCTTGATCAAAATCTCAGCGCCGCGCAGCTCTGGGATGATTGAGGATTTGGAGTTTGCCGCAGCAGCGGCTGCAGAGGCCAATTCGGCCTTGGATATTTCCATGATGAACCTTTGTGAATTTCTCTGACGAAACACCTTGGGTGCCCCTTCGTAAACACTTTTGGTGCCTCGTCGGGACTTAAGATTTTGGCCATGTACGCATTGAATGCTGCGCCGGACCAGAACCCGTTTGCTTTTTGAACGAAAGATCAATTATGACATCAATCATCAGACCCCCTTGGGAGGGCCAAGCCAAAACAGTGCGCCGGTGCGATAATTTGCGCACACTTATGAGACTCACTTGCACGCAGATGAACCCTGAGGCGCCCCGTTGGCACGCGCCGTGGAGGCTTTTTGGCGACTGAACGCGAGCTTGATGCGTTCTTGCGCGGCGTGGAAAAGCGCGCCTTCAAGCGGACTTACTATCACGTGCGCAATGAAGAATCAGCTTTGGACATTGTGCAGGACAGCATGATGAAACTAGCCGAGCACTACGGGCACAAGTCGCCCGAGGAACTACCCATGTTGTTCCAGCGCATTCTCAGCAATGCGACCCTGGACTGGTTCCGCCGTCAAAAGACCCGCAACGCCCTTTTCACCCAGTTGGGGGACTTTGACGGACCGGAGGGCGATGGCGAATTCGACGTTTTGGAGGCTTTGCTCGCAAATTCTGACAATCCGCAGCAGGAAAGCAGCCAATCCCAGGCCGAGCGAGCCCAAACTTTGCACGCCATCGAACAAGAAATCCAAAATCTACCCACCCGTCAACGGGAAGCCTTCCTCATGCGTTATTGGGAGGAGCTTGATCTGGCTGAAACCGCCTCCGCCATGGGGTGCTCCCAGGGTAGCGTCAAGACCCACTGTTCGCGAGCGGTGGGGGCATTGGCTAAAGCATTACGATTGAAAGGGATTAATCCATGAACATTTTCTCTGACACGAACGGCCCGGCCGGCCAAACTGAGGCGCGTTTTGGCGCCCGGATCGCCGCTCGTCTGGAAGAGGGTTCGCGGGACCTCCCTCACAACATCACCGAGCGACTGCGTGCCGGTCGGATGCGGGCGCTATCGAAACGCCGGGTTACGCAAATCCAGCTTGAAACCGTGCTAGCCGGTGCGCAAAGTGCCTCGGGGTCTTTGGACGCGCAAACGCCGGGTTTTTGGACCCGCGCCTCCGCCTTGCTTCCTTTGCTGGCGCTCGTGCTGGGCTTAATGGCCATCGGGGTGCTGCAAGACCAAGAGCGGGCCTACGAGTTGGCCGAAGTCGATGCCGAGTTGCTGACGGCTGATTTACCGCCGACTGCCTACACCGACCCGGGCTTCTTGCAATACCTGAAAAAGTCAGCGCAGGAATAGAATTGGGGACTAACAGTCTCCATGCAAAACTTGCCATATTTCATCCTTTCTCTTCGCCCATGGGTGTGCGCCTGCGCGCTACTTTTGCTATTTAGCGCAGGTAATGCTCAAACAACGGGTACCGCGACTTCCGTGCCAACTCCTGTCAGCATGGACACGGATCCGCGCTGGGAGCAGCTAAGCCCCACTGAGCAGCAGTCGCTTCAACCCCTCGCCTCGATTTGGAGTGGGCTGTCCCAAGGTCACCGACGCAAATGGCTGGCTCTTGCTAAAAACTACGCAGGCATGAGCGAAGCAGACCGGGAAAAATTGCAAAGTCGAATGGCAGAGTGGGCGGCATTGAAGCCCAAAGAGCGGGAACAGGCCCGATTAAACTTTGCGCAGACCAAGAAGCTTCCCTCCGATACCCGCACAGCCACCTGGGAGGCCTACCAAGCCTTATCAGAGGACGAAAGGCGTGCTTTGCTGGACAAGGCGCCGAAAAAACCCGCTGGCGCCGCAGTTGCTGCAAAACCTGTTGCGCCCAGCAAATTGGCCGAGGTTCCGGTGACTCGAAAAACTCCGGAACCGGCCAAAATATCATCCAATCCGCGGCCCGTAATTGACCGCTACACCTTGCTCCCCCAAAAAGACGCTGCAACATCCAACTGAAACGCCTGATGGGTTGGTCTTGATTGCACGAACTCGATTCAAATCATGGCGAAGCGCCAAGAGTTCAACCATGCCTTCAACGATGCTTGGCTTTAGGCCACTTGCCCCCTTTTATGTCTGACCCCAGCACTTTCGAAAATTTTGATTATCAGACCCCCGGTCTGTGGCGGCGTATGGCCTGCTGGGTCTACGAAGGAATGCTGCTTTTCGGGGTTGTGTTTATTGCGGGCTATCTATTTGGCACACTAACCCAAACACGCAACGCGATGGACAACCGCATGGCGCTTCAGATATTTCTATTTATCGCCCTAAGTGGCTATTTCGTCATTTTTTGGACGCGCGGACAAACACTTGCGATGAAGACTTGGCATATCCGCGTGGTCGATAGCCAAGGAGTGCTAGTTTCCCGCCAACGTGCTTTGCTACGTTATGTGCTGGCCTGGGTCTGGGTACTTCCGCCCCTCGCCTTGGCCTGGGCTGGCGCCCTGCCTGCCGGAATGCAAGCGCTGGTATTTCTGTTGTGGGTTGCTGCTTGGGCCGGCAGTAGCGGCTTGGCTCCGCAGAGGCAGTTCTGGCACGATGTCCTTGCAGGCACACGTCTAGTTCACTACAAACCACCAGAGCCAGCAGCCAAGGTGTTAAGCAACTGAACCCTATCTAGAGCGCGCCGAATTAGACGGCCGACTCGTCCTGCTCGCCCGTACGGATTCGCACTACGCGCTCCACGGACGTCCCAAAAATCTTGCCGTCGCCGATCTTGCCGGTGTAAGCGGCCTTGACAATCGCGTCCACGCATCGGTCCACGTCATCGGTCTTCACAACAAGTTCCACCTTGACCTTAGGCAAAAAGTCCACTACGTACTCCGCACCGCGGTACAGCTCGGTGTGACCTTTTTGACGCCCAAAACCTTTCACCTCAGTTACGGTCAGGCCGCTGGCCCCGCATTCAGCCAGCGCCTCGCGCACCTCTTCCAATTTGAATGGTTTGATGATGGCGGTAATTTGTTTCATGGAATTTCCCCATAGTTAATCTTTTGGCTCAGGCGCGAAACCTATTGGTAATAGGATAACGCCAATCCTTGCCGAAACTGCGGTGACTGACGCGAATTCCTGGCGGCGCTTGACGGCGCTTGTACTCGTTGATCTGAATCAGACGGGTGACCCGCTCCACATCGTCGGCGCTGTAACCGGCAGCCACGATATCGGCGATGCTCTGGTCGTTTTCCATATAGCGCTCGATAATGGCGTCCAGCACCTCATAGGGCGGCAAACTGTCTTGGTCTGTCTGATCGGGCCGCAACTCAGCGCTGGGCGGTCGCGTGATGATGCGCTCAGGAATCGGGGCTTGGCCTGTGCCGTATGGGTCATGCCGATTGCGCCACCGCGCCATGGCGAAGACTCTCATCTTGGGCAAATCTTTTATCACCGCAAAGCCACCGGCCATATCTCCATACAGCGTGCAATATCCGGTAGCCATTTCCGACTTGTTACCGGTGGTCAAGACCATGGAGCCAAATTTGTTACTCAAGGCCATCAGGAGCGTGCCGCGTATGCGGGCCTGAATGTTTTCTTCGGTACTGTCCTCCGCACGCCCTTTGAATTCAGCGGCCAGCGAGGCCTTGAAGGCTTCGAATTCCGGACGTATAGAAATTTCGTCGTATCGCACACCCATGCGCGCAGCCATCTCTCGGGCATCCATCCAGCTGATGTCCGCGGTGTAGGGTGAAGGCATCATGACTGCCCGTACCCTGTCGGCACCCAGCGCATCCACGGCAATGGCCAGTACCAGTGCCGAATCAATACCCCCTGAGAGGCCCAGCAGTACGCCTGGGAATCGGTTTTTTCCTACGTAATCGCGCACCCCCAAAACCAGTGCGTCCCACAGATCGGCCTCTTCGGACCTCTGCCCCTCTGTGCTGGCCGTCCAGGCACCAATCGGCTCGCCATTGCCCAATGTGCATTCAAACAGCGATTCCTGGAAACTGGCGGCACGGCCTTGGATCTGACCCTTTGCGTCCAATACGAATGAACGCCCCTCAAACACCAATTCGTCCTGCCCACCCACCAGGTGCGCGTAAACCAAGGGCAAGCCGGTGGAGCGGCAACGCTCAGCCATGACCTGTTCACGCTGATAACCCTTGCCCAAATGAAAAGGCGAGGCATTGATAACGGCCAGCAACTGCGCGCCCGCCTCCTTAGCCGCCAATGCCGGGGCTTCAAACCAGGCGTCTTCACAAATCAGCAAGCCCACACGCACCGGTGCATCTTTCGGG